>NZ_CALUYG010000001.1 GCF_944324935.1 uncultured Desulfovibrio sp.
TGCCGTACCAAAATGGTGGTCCATCCGCTTGTCATTGAAAAATTCCCTGCCCTGGTCATAGGTAATACTTTTGAAAAGCCAGGCAGGAACTCGCGAAAAAAGCTGTTTGATCCCTGCCGCGACAACGGTGCTTGAGCGATTCGCGCTGTACGTCGCCATGAGAAAACCGCTCTTGCGTTCGACAGCTGTAATGATGTAGCCACTTTTGCGGTTCCCATGGAGCATGCCGCCGGGGACTGTCGGACGGGGGACGGCCTGCGGGGTTCGTTTGCCCGTCATCTTTCCCGGCAAGGTTTTTTGCGGGATGGATGGGGGGGCGCGGGGGGAAGGAAGGGGGCTTTTTTGCAAAAAAGCCCCCTTCCTTCCCCCCGCATGATACCGGCAGAAGACGCCATGCACGGCCTCTGGCGGGGGAGGGGAGGCAAAAACGCTTTGAGATGTGCGCCGATTCTGCTAAGCTGACGCCACTTTGTCCGATAACGCATCAACCCTAACAAAGGTGGTCCACATGGCGAATCTGCAATACAGGCGCGTTCTGCTCAAGCTGAGCGGCGAGGCGCTGGCCGGCGAGCACAAGACCGGCATCGATCCCGATACCGTGGCGGCCATCTGCGACGAGATCGGCGGGCTGCTGGAAATGGGCGTGGAGCTGGCGCTGGTCATAGGGGGCGGCAATATTTTTCGCGGGCTTTCCGGCTCCGCCCGGGGCATGGAGCGTTCTTCGGCGGACTACATGGGCATGCTGGCCACGGTGCTCAACGCGTTGGCGGTACAGGACCGGCTGGAGAAGCAGGGCTTTCCCACGCGGGTGCTCTCGGCCATCGACATGCAGCAGGTCTGCGAGCCCTTCATCCGTCGCCGGGCCCTGCGGCATCTGGAAAAGGGCAGGGTGGTCATCTGCGCCGCGGGCACGGGCAATCCCTATTTCACCACGGACACCACGGCTGCCCTGCGCGGCATGGAGCTGAAGTGCGACGCCATCATCAAGGCGACCAAGGTGGACGGCATCTACGACAAGGACCCCGCCAAGCATAGCGATGCCGTGAAGTTCGACAGCATCAGCTATGACGAGACCCTGTCCCGTCATCTGGGGGTCATGGATGCGGCGGCCTTTGCCCTGGTGCGGGACAACAACGTCCCCATCATCGTCTGCCGCATGTTCGGCGGCGACATCCGCCGGGCGGTGCTTGGCGAGCCCGTGGGCACCATCGTTCACGACTGCTAGCGATCTTCCCCGTGCCGGGAGCTGTCGCGCCCGGCGGTGGTCCGCGAGCCATGTCCGGCACGGAGACATGGCGTTTTCCCCTAACGAACAGACATTCAGGAGCTTTTCATGGATATCGAAACCATCCTGCTGGATACCGAAGACCGCATGGAAAAAGCCATGAGCGCGCTGGAGCGCGAATTCGCCAAGCTGCGTACCGGCCGCGCCTCCACCTCGCTGGTGGACGGCATCAAGGCCGACTACTACGGCACGCCCACGCCCATTTCCCAGATGGCTTCCGTGGCCGTGCCGGACAGCCGCACCATCACCATCCAGCCCTGGGACAAGGGCGGCATCGCCGTGGTGGAAAAGGCCATCCTCAAGTCCGACCTGGGGCTCACGCCGGTCAACGACGGCAAGATCATCCGCATCAGCATCCCGCCGCTCACCGAAGAGCGTCGTAAGGAGCTGGTGAAAGTCTCGCGCAAGTACGGCGAAGAGGCCAAGGTGGCGGTGCGTAATGTACGCCGCGACGCCAACGACAGCCTGAAGAAGCTGGAGAAGGACAAGACCATCACCGAAGACGAGCAGAAGAAGGCCGAGGCCGACGTGCAGAAGCTGACGGACAAGTTCGTCGGCGAAGTGGACAAGAAGTGCGCGGCCAAGGAAAAGGAGATCATGGACATCTAGGTCCTGTGCGGGCTGCCTGCGCGCCGCACGACAGGGCGGCTTTCCGGGCAGAGCGGGCAGGGCGGACGGGGCGGAAGGTTCGCCGCAGGGCGGCGACACGCTCTTCCGCTTCGCCCGGATGCCCGCCGGCCGCCCCGGACAGGAGCGGCGTCCCGCCACAAACAGACGCTCACGCGCTATGGAACAGCAATTCCCTCACCTTCCCCGACATCTTGCCATCATCATGGACGGCAACGGCCGCTGGGCGCAGTCGCGCGGTCTTGCCCGCGTCGAAGGCCACAAGGCCGGCGCGGAAGCCGTGCGTACGGTCGTCACTGAATGCCGCCGGCTGGGCATCCCGCACCTGACGCTCTATGCCTTTTCCAGCGAGAACTGGAACCGGCCCAAGGCCGAGGTGGCGGCCCTTTTCAGCCTGCTGCTCGAATTTTTGGGCAAGGAAGTGCCGCGCATGGAGCGCGAGGACATCCGTCTCATGGTGCTCGGCGATGTGGACGGCCTGCCGCTGCCGCAGCGGACGGCCCTGCGCCACGGCATGAACCGTACCGCCCACTGCCGCAGCATGACGCTCAATCTGGCACTCAATTACGGCGGCCGGGCGGAGATCGTGCGCGCCGCGCGCCGTATGGCCGAGGCGGGCCTTGCCCCCGGCGACTACACCGAGGAGAGCTTTGCCGATTATCTCTATACGGCCGGCCAGCCCGACCCCGACCTGCTCGTACGCACCAGCGGCGAGCAGCGCCTGAGCAATTACCTGCTCTATCAGTGCGCTTACAGTGAATTCTACTTCACCCCCGTGGCGTGGCCCGATTTCGGCGTCGAGGCGCTGCATGAGGCGCTACGGGCCTTTGCCGGACGATCCCGCCGTTTCGGGAAAACGCAGGAGCAAATTGATGCCTGTTGACCATGCTACCGACATTCGTCGCACCCTGACCGGTGTCCTTCTGGGCGCGATCATCCTTGCCGTGCTGGCTGTGCGCGGCTGGCCGCTGTTGTGCGTCATCCTGGCGGTGTCCGCCCTGGGGCTCTGGGAGTTCTTTTCCCTGTTCTGGGGCCCGCGCGGCCGTATCCCCAGCCGCATCTGCGCCATCGCCCTGGGCTGGGGCATGCTCATCCTGAGCTGGATGCACCGGCCCCAGGACGCGCTGGTCTGTCTGGGGGCGGGCTTTGTGCTGGCCTCCATGAGCTTTCTCTTCCGCTGGGACGTCATCGAAGAGGACGCCTTTTCCTCCAGCGGCATCTTCATGGCCGGTCTGGCCTATGTGCCGCTGCTGCTGCTGCCGGCCACCTATCTGTCTTCGGTGAAGCTGCTTTTCGTGCTGGCGGCCGTGGCCATTTCCGACACGGCGGCCTATTTTGTGGGCACGCGCTTCGGCCATCACAAGCTCTGGCCCCGGGTCAGTCCCAACAAGAGTTCCGAGGGCGCGGTGGGCAGTCTCGTGGCCTGTGTCCTGTTCTGCATCATCTACGGGGCCTGCCTGGGGACGGCCAACTGGTTCGCCTTCGCCCTGCTTGGCGTGGCCATCAATGCCTTTGCCCAGGTGGGCGACCTCTTTGAATCCGCGCTCAAGCGTTCGGTCAACGTCAAGGACTCCGGGCATCTGCTGCCCGGCCACGGCGGCGTGCTGGACAGGGCCGACAGCGTCCTTTTTGCCATGCCCATGTTCGCCGTGGTGGATCAGTGGTTTTTCTTTTTCTGAGGCCGACCGCGCCGTGCCGCGAGACGTTCGGTCCCTGAGCGGCGCGGACAGGCCCGGGCCGCCGCGCCGTCGTTTGGCCAGCCTGCCCGCTCCGTTTCCCGCCATCTCCACGATCCGCCGGCTGTCCGTTCTCCGCACGGTGGCTCCCCTTCTTCCGCAACGCTCCGCAATACCGCAAGAACAGCCGCCCTGTGCGGCAAGGTGAGGAATTATGTCCAGTTGCTGGCCGGGACGCGAAGGCCCGGCGATTCGTTATATTTCAGCCGCCCCCTCGCCGGAATGGCAGCAGAGGCAGCGGCATGATCTCGTCATCCTTGGCTCCACCGGCTCCATCGGGCGCAATGCCTTGGGCGTGGTGGACAGCCATCCGCAGCGCTTCCGCATCCTGGCGCTCTCCTGCGCCCGCAATGTGGACATGCTGGCCCGTCAGGCCCGGCGCTACCGCCCGCGTCTGCTGGCCGTGCTGGATGAGGAATCGGCCTATGACCTGCGGACGCTCCTGCCGGCGGACTATCGGCCGGAGATCCTCGTGGGGCCGCGGGGCTATGCCGCGGCGGCCTCCCTGCCCGAGGCGGACACCGTGCTCTCGGCGCAGGTGGGCGCCGCGGGGCTGGAGGGCACGCTGGCGGCCGCTCTGGCCGGCAAGGTGATCTGTCTGGCCAACAAGGAATCGCTGGTGCTGGCCGGAGAGCTGCTGCGCCAGCTGTGCGAGCGTACCGGCGCGTCCATCCTGCCGGTGGATTCGGAACACAATGCCATCTTCCAGTGCCTTGCCGCGCGGGATCAGGAAGTGGCGCGCCTTGTGCTGACCGCCTCCGGCGGGCCCTTCCGGGATCGCGGTCTCGAGGAGCTGCAACACGTCACGCGCGAGCAGGCGCTCGATCATCCCAACTGGGTCATGGGCGCCAAGATCAGCATCGACTCGGCCAGCATGATGAACAAGGCGCTGGAAGTGGTGGAGGCATTCCATCTTTACGGCGTTCCCGTGGACCGTATCGACGTGCTGGTGCATCCGCAATCGCTGGTGCATTCGCTGGTGCAGTTGCGGGATGGCAGCCTGCTGGCTCAGCTGGGCACGGCGGACATGCGGCTGCCGCTGGCCCATTGCCTGCTCTGGCCGCACACGCTGGATTGCGGCGTGCCGCCGCTGGATCTGGCGGCCGCGCCCGCGCTGGAGTTCCGGCATCCCGATACCGGGCGCTTCCCGGCGCTGACCTTTGCCCGCCGGGCCCTCAGCGAGCGCGGCGGGCTGTGCGTGGTGATGAACGCCGCCAATGAGGCCGCCGTGGAGCTCTTCCTGGCCGGCCGCTGCGCCTTCACCGACATCACCCGCTTCATCGATGAAGCCATGCGGCGTCATGCCTCCACGGGGCCGGGCCATGCGCCGCTCTGCGGAAAATTGCACGCGCCGGCCGGCGACGACCTTGCCCTTCGCACGGAAGTGGCTACCTATGTACGACAGATAGAATACCTCGATACCCAGAGCCGCGCGCTCGTACACGAGCTGGCGCGGGACGGAGCCTGACATGCTGTTGACCATCATTGCCGCCGTCATCGTTCTCGGCGGCCTTATCTTCTTCCATGAGCTCGGACATTTCCTGGTGGCCCGCGCCCTGGGCATGGGCGTGACCACCTTTTCGCTGGGCTTCGGCCCCAAACTCGTCAAAGTGAAACGCGGCAAGACGGAATACGCCCTGTCGCTGGTGCCCCTGGGCGGCTATGTGGCGCTGGTGGGCGAAAACGACGACAGCGAACTGCCCGAGGGCTTCACCCAGCAGGAGAGTTTCGCGCACCGGCCCGCCTGGCAACGCCTGCTGGTGGTGCTGGCCGGTCCGCTGGCCAATGTGCTGCTGGCCTGGCTGCTCTGCTGGATGCTCTGTCTCGGCTGGGGACAGGCCATTCTGTTGCCGCAGGTGGGCAGCGTCACGGCGGACAGCCCCGCCGCGGCCGCCGGCTTGCAGCGCGGCGACCTCATCCTGCGCGTCAACGGCGCGGAAACGCCGGACTGGCAGAGCATGGCCGACGCCATCGGCGCGAGCAACGGCCGGCCCGTGACCCTTCAGGTGCTGCGTCCCCTGCCCACGGCCTCGGGCGAACTGCGCCCCGGCCTGCCGGAGACCGGCGAGGAGCTGCGCCTCACCCTGACGCCGAAGCGCGCCATGCGGACCACCATTTTCGGGGAGCAGGAAAGCGCCTGGCTCATCGGGGTCAGCGTCAGCGGCAATATGCGCTATGAGGAGCTGAGCTTTGCCGAGGCGGCGCTGGCCGGCGCGCGGCAGACCTGGGGCATGGTCGAGCTGACGGCGGAAAGCTTCCTCAAGCTGGTGCAGCGGGTGGTCCCGCTGGATCAGGTGGGCGGGCCCATTATGATCGCCCAGCTCGTGGGCGAACAGGCCGAGCAGGGACTGGCCGGCGTGCTGGGCCTGGCGGCCCTCATCAGCATCAACCTGGCCATCCTGAACCTGCTCCCTGTCCCCGTGCTGGACGGCGGCACGGCGCTCTTCTGCCTCATCGAGATGATCTTCCGGCGGCCCGTGCACGAAAAGGTGCAGGAATGGGGCATGCGCGTGGGGCTTGCCCTGCTGGTGGCCCTCATGCTGCTTGCCACCTACAACGACATCGCCCGCATCATCACGGGGTAGGCCATGAACGGCACAGGACCGGAGCTCATCCTCAACGCCGCCGAAGGGGCGTTACAGATCATCCTGACCGAGGACGGCCGCCCGCTGGCCGCGCAGGAATGGCACAGGCCGGAACGCGCCACGGAGATACTGGCTCCCGCCCTGGCGGAGATGCTCCGGCGGCTGGAGCTTGGGACGGGGGATCTGCGCCGCATCGCCTGCGTGCGGGGGCCGGGCTCCTTCACCGGCATCCGGCTGGTGCTGGCCACGGCGGCCGCCCTGCGCCGGGCGGGCACGGCCCGTCTGGCCGGACTGGACTACATGCAGGCGCTGGCCACCTCGGCGGTCATGGCGCGGGGCATGCTCTGGGGCGGCCAGATACATGTGCTCACCCATGCCCGGCGTAACCTCGTGCATTATCAGCCGTTCATGGCATATGGGCCGGTCATCCCGGCCTATCCCACGGCGAATGTGCGCCTCCTGCCGCCCGCCGAGGCGCTGGAGGCCGTCAACGCCGCCGTGGCGGACAGGGCGGGGCATGAACCGGCGGAAAGCCGGGCCGGGCTGCCGCTGGTCTGCGGCGGCGCGCTGGCGCGTAACGCGCTGTTCGCGCCGCTGGACGAGCGGCATGATCTGGCCGCGCTGCCGCGCCTGGTCCAGCCCTCGCTGGAGGCCCTCTGCCTGCTGGCCCGTCACGGCGATTATTTTGCCGCGGATGTGGAACCGCTCTATGTGCGCCCCTGCGATGCGGTGGAGAACCTGCCGGAACTCTCCCGCCGGCGGGGGCTGGACGGCGCGGCCACCCTGGCCGAACTGGAACGCCTGCTCCAGCTGCCGCCGCGGAGCGAGTGCTGAGGGACCTGGCGCGCCCGCGGACCGCGGGGCACATTTTCCCCGCCTGCCGGTGTTTCCCCTGGCTTTTTTCTTGCCGTTTTCTGCCGACAAAAAGGGCGTCCCTGCCGGGATGCCCTTTCTCTTCTCGTGCGGGCGGCGTGCCGTCGCCGTCTCCGTCGGGGACACGCCCGGGCCTAGCCCTTCTTCTTGGCTCCGGCCATCTGGTAACGCTTCTGGGCGGAAAGTTCCGTCTTACGCAGGCGGATGGACTGGGGCGTCACTTCCACGAGTTCATCCTCCCGCACGAAGTGCAGGGCATGTTCAAGGGTCATCTTCTTGACCGGGGTCAGGATGACGTTCTCGTCCTTGCCCGCGGCGCGCAGGTTGGTCAGCTTCTTTTCCTTGGTGGCGTTGACGTCGATGTCGTTGTCCCGGTTGTGTTCGCCCACGATCATGCCTTCGTAGACCGGGTCGCCCGGCTCCACGAACAGCGTGCCGCGCGGCTCGAGATTGAAGAGGGCGTAGGCCACGGCGTTGCCGGGACGGTCCGCCACGATGGAGCCGGTGAAACGGGTGGGGAAGTCGCCGCGCCATTCCTCGTAGCCGTCAAGGTAGGAGTTCATGATGCCGGTTCCCTTGGTGTCGGTGAGGAATTCATCCCGATAGCCGATGAGCCCGCGCGAAGGTACGGTGAACTCCAGACGGACGCGGCCGGTACCGTTGTTGATGCAGTTGAGCATACGGCCCTTGCGCTGGTTGAGCTTGTCCGTCACCACGCCCATGAAGTATTCGTCGCAATCCACATAGAGATGTTCGACGGGCTCCAGGGTCTTGCCGTTCTCGTCCTTCTTGAGGATGACCTCCGGGCGGCCCACGGAGAGTTCGAAGCCCTCGCGGCGCATGGTCTCGATGAGGATGGCCATCTGGAATTCGCCGCGTCCCTTGACGAGGAAGGCGTCCTTGTCGGCCGTGTCTTCCAGACGCACGGCCACGTTACGCAGGCATTCCTTCTCCAGACGGTCGAGGATGGCGCGGCTCTGTACGATCTTGCCCTCACGCCCGGCCAGCGGCGAGGTGTTGATGCCGAAACGCATGGCCACGGTGGGCTCGTCCACCCGGATGCGGGGCAGGGCGCGCGGCTTTTCGCGCGTGCAGATGGTGTCGCCGATGGTCACGTTATCGATGCCGGCCAGCACCACGATGTCGCCGGGGCCCGCCGATTCCACCTCGGCGAGCTGGAGCCCGTCGTACACTTGCAGCCTGGTGGCCCGCAGGGGGCTGGGCTGTCCGTCCTCGCCCATGCAGACCAGCGCCTCCTTGGCGTACACCGTGCCGTGCATGATGCGGCCCACGGCCAGCCGTCCCAGGTAGTCCGAATAGTCGAGGTCGGCCACCAGCATCTGGAAAGGTTCTTCAGGATTGTACGTCGGCCCGGGGATATGCTTCAGGATGGTCTCGAACAGGGGGGAGAGGTCCACCCGTTCGTCCTCCAGTCCGTACATGGCCACGCCGTCGCGGCCGATGGCGTAGAGCACGGGGAATTCGAGCTGTTCGTCATTGGCTCCGAGGTCGATGAAAAGGTCGTAGACCTCGTTGAGCACTTCGTCCGGGCGGGCGTCCTTGCGGTCGATCTTGTTGACCACCACCACCACGGGCAGCCCGGCTTCCAGCGTCTTCTTGAGCACGAAGCGGGTCTGCGGCAGCGGCCCTTCCGAGGCGTCCACCAGCAGGATGGCCCCGGTGGCCATGGACAGGGAGCGCTCCACCTCGCCGCCGAAGTCGGCGTGGCCGGGCGTGTCGATGATGTTGATCTTCACGCCCTTCCAATGTACGGCGCAGTTTTTGGCGGCGATGGTGATGCCGCGCTCGCGTTCCAGATCCATCTTGTCCATGATGCGGTCGTCCACCTGCTGATCGGCGCGGAAGACGCCGCTCTGGCGGAAGAGGGCATCCACCAGCGTGGTCTTGCCGTGGTCGACGTGGGCGATGATGGCCACATTGCGAAGGGAGGAGTTCTGTTCCATGAAAAAGACCTTTGCCTGCCGTTACATGTGATGCGCGCGCCCCGGGGACGCGGAGCGCCCAGCGGACGGACGGGGCAGGCCGGCCGTCCCGCAGGGCGGGCAGAAGATGTACGCACTTTTCAGAATTTTGTCACCATGTCGAGCAGCAGGCGTTCCAGCTGCCGGCCGGCGCGTCCGGCCACCGTGATGACCTCCTCGATGGGAACGGGCGCCATGCAGTCCGGCAGGTTCTTGTTGCTCAGGCAGGAGATGCCCAGCACCCGCAGGCCCATGTGGCGGGCGGCCAGCACTTCCAGCACGGTGCTCATGCCGATGGCGTCCGCCCCCCACTGCCGGTACATGCGCGTCTCGGCGGGGCTTTCCATCTGCGGGCCGTGCACGCCGATGTAGACGCCGCGCTCCAGCCGTATGCCCAGCATGGCGGCGCTCTCCAGCGCCAGCGAGCGCAGCTCCGGGTCGAAGATGCAGCTCATGTCCGGGAAGCGCGGCCCCCATTGCTCCACATTGGGGCCGACCAGCGGCGTCGTGCCGGTGAAGTTGATCTGATCGGTCATAAGCATGAGGCTGCCGGCGTCGAATTGCGGATTGAGCGCCCCGGCGGCATTGGTCACGACCAGCGTGCCGATGCCCAGAGAGGCCATGACCCGAACGCCCATACAGACCTGGGCCGGGCTGTAGCCCTCGTACAGGTGGCAGCGGCCCTGCTGGGCGAGCACCGGGATGCCCGCCACATCCCCCATGACGAAGGCCCCGCTGTGCGAATCCACCGTGGAGAGGGGAAAGCCCGGCAGCCCGGCATAAGGTATCGTCACCGGGTCGCGCATGGCCGCCACCAGCCCGGAAAGTCCGGTGCCGAGCACCATGCCCACGCGCGGCTTGGCGGCCCGCCCGCTGCGCCCCGCCTCGGAAAGCTTTTGTTTCAAGGCTGTTACGGCAAGCTGGACTTCTGGCAGATTTTGCATAAAAATACCCTTTGCATTCGTCAGTTTTTCGTGCCTGCGCCCTCCTGCCCACGGCAGGCGGTCGCATCCGCGCGTATCATATCCCGGCCCGCCTCGCAGTTCAAGCGAAGCTTCCGGCCGGCAGGAGTGTATCTTGCTGAACCTACAGGATCTCTATGCCATGCCGCTGGAAAGCCACAAAGTCCTTGTGGCCAACCGCGGCGAAATCGCCATGCGCATCATGCGGGCCTGCCGCAAGCTGGGAGTGGCCTTCACGGCCATCTATACCGAAGAGGACGCCGCCTCCGGCCATGTCCGCCTTGCCCGCGAGACCGGCGGCGAAAAGAGTCTTTACCGCGTCTCTTCCTACCATGACGCCAACGAGCTCATGTCCGTGGCGGACGAGGCCGGCTGCACCGCCGTGCATCCGGGCTACGGCTTCTTTGCCGAGGACTTCCGCTTTGCCCGCCGGGTCATGAAGCGCGACCGCACGATGATCTTCATCGGCCCCTCGTGGAAGATCATCCGGGAGCTGGGCGACAAGATCAACACCAAACGCCTGGCGCGCAGCCTGGGCGTGCCCACGGTCCCCGGATCCGACCGGCCCATCTATGATGAGATGGAAGCCGAACGCATCGCCCGCAGCGTCTTTGAATTCCAGGAACAGCAGGGCATCCGGCGGCCGCTCGTGCTCGTCAAGGCCTCGGCGGGCGGCGGCGGCATGGGCATCGAGGAAGTGTACGACATCGACGTCTTCCGCTCCGTTTACCGCCGCATCCGCAATTACGCCCTGCGGCAGTTCAAGGACGAGGGCGTGCTCATCGAGCAGCGCATCACCGATTTCAATCATCTGGAGGTGCAGGTGGTGTCCGACCGGACGGGCCGTAATCCCGTCCATTTCGGCACGCGCAACTGTTCCATCCAGTCCACGGGCCTGCAAAAACGCGTGGAAGTGGCCCCAGGCTTCGCCCCCGGCCCCATCACCTATTCTTTCGATGCGGCCAAGGTGCTCACGGACATCGTGGATTATTCGCTCACCATGGCCCGCAAGGTGGGGTACGACAACGTGGGGACTTGGGAGTGGATCGTCACCCGCAAGGGCGATCCCTTCCTCATGGAAGTGAATACCCGCATCCAGGTGGAGAACGGCGTGTCGGCCTGCATCTCCCGCATCCGCAAGGACGGCAGGGTCATTGACGACGTGGACCTGCTGGCCGAACAGGTTCGCATCGGCCTCGGCCAGCCGCTCGGCTACACCCAGGACGACATCAGCTTCGACGGCGTGGGTGTGGAATACCGCCTCATCGCCGAGGACCCGGACAATCGCTTCACGCCCTGGGTGGGGCGTATCGAACGTTTCCAGTGGAAGCCGCAGCCGTGGCTGACCATGCTGACCCATGTGCCCACGGACGAGCCCTACGAGATCCCCACGGAATTCGACCCCAACCTGGCCCTGGCCATCATCTGGGGCAAGGATCTGGCGGAAGCCAGGGCGCGCGGCCTCTCCTTCCTGGATGATCTGCGCCTTGAAGGCCGGAACAATGCCGGCGAGGAGCTGAAGTCCAACGTCAACTTCCTCCGGGCCAATACGGAACGGATCCTGCGCTTCTAGCGCCGGATGCCGCGCCTGGCGCGGCGCCCCCATACGACAAACAGAGCGCTTTGCGGCGTGTGCGAAACAAGATGGACAACAATATTGAAAAACGCGTTCAGGGGCTGACGGACAGGCTCACCTACGCCCGCGACATCTTTGCCGGCAAGCATGAGGAAGACATCAGGCTGCTGGAGGAAAAGCTGGCGGTCTTCGTGGAACGGGCCCGCCGCGGCGAGCTGGCCGATCCCTACAATGACGTGCTGGGGCTGGAAGAGCTCTTCGCCTTTGTGGAAAAACGGCTGGAAAATGCCGTGACCCCTATGGACAAGGTACGCATCGTGCGGCATCCGCAGCGTATCTGCCTGCGCGACATCCTTGAAAACGTTTACGACAACTTCACCGAGGTCGGCGGGCAGGACGAGCACAGCCTCGACCCCAGCATGCTCATCGCCCGGGCCGTCATCACCCGGCGGCGCGGCAAGAAGACCTACACCCAGTCGGTCATGGTCATCGGGCAGGAAAAGGGCCACGGCGCGGAATTCCGCAACGGCGGGTCGGTGAAGCCCTGGGGCAACGCCAAGGCGCTGCACTACATGAACGTCGCCGAGACCGAGGGCATCCCCATCCACACCTACATCTTCACCCCCGGTTCCTATCCCATCGAGGATTACCCCGGCGCGGCCCAGCAGATCGCCCGCAACATCTACGGCATGGCGGGCCTGCGCGTGCCCATCGTGGCCGTAATCTCCGAAGGCGGCTCCGGCGGGGCCGAGGCCATCGGTCTGGCGGACAAGCGCCTCATGCTCTCCCACGGATACTACTCGGTCATCTCCCCCGAAGGGGCCGCGGCCATCGAGGGCCGCCTCAAGGCCGGCCAGCGCGCCACGCCCGAACTTATCGAGCACTGCGCCGGCAGCCTCAAGATCACCGCGCAGGACAACCTTGCCTTCGGCTACATCGACCGTATCGTGCAGGAGCCGCCGCTGGGCGCGCGCCCCTATCACTTCGACTTTTTCCGCTCCCTGCGACAGGAAGTGCTGCGCGCCACGGATGAAGTGGTGCTGAGCCACCGCAAGTGGCCGGGCTTCCGCGGGCTCGCCGTGGCCCGGGTGCGCAACCCCGAGGCCAACCTTGACGAAATGCACACCCGCTGGGGCCTGAGCGCCTCCGCCAAGGACAGCATGGTGGAGCACCGGCAACAGAAGTTCCTGCGCCTCTCGCGGGAGGCGGCCATCGACAACCGTCCCTTCATGGCCAAGAACATGGCCGCCCTCCAGGACTGGTTGAGCGAGCCGTGGATGCACGTCAAGTACGACTTCTTCCGCAAGCATCAGCGCAAGATCAGCACCTTCATGGAAGAAATGGGCAATGAAGTGGAGATGGTCAAGAACCGCCTCCTCAGCCCGTGGTACAAGATGACCCGCCGCCTGCCCGGCCGACAGACGGAAGACAAGGCGCAGGAGCTCACCGCGCTCTCCACCTGGACGGACGACTCCCGCCGCAGCCGCTGGAACTACCTCTCCCCGCGCTACAAGATCGACCGTACCCTGACCTGCCCCAACAGCGAGTCCTACGGCTGCCTCGACCTCTGGGGGCCTGATCTCTTTGCCGAATTCGCTGGCGTATGCAGCCATTGCGGCCACCACTTCCCTATGGAGCCGGAATGGTACGTCAAGAACGTCTTTGACGTGGAGTCGGTCTATGAATTCAACGGGGAGATCGAGGCGGGCAACCCGCTGGCCTTCCCCGGCTTTGAGGAACGCATCGCCGAAGCTCAGAAGAAGAACAATACCAAGAGCGGCTGCATGACCTTTGAGGCCCGCATCGACGGCATCAAGATGGTGGTGGCCATGCTCATGGGCACGTTCCGCGGCGGCTCCGTGGGTGCGGCCGAGGGCTACAAGTTCGTGGAAGCCGCCCAGCGGGCCCAGAAAAAACGCTATCCCTTCCTGGCCTACGTCCACGGCACGGCGGGCATACGCATCCAGGAAGGCACCAACGGCGTCATCCAGATGCCGCGCTGTACGGTGGCCGTGCGCCGCTATGTGGAATCCGGCGGCCTCTATATGGTGCTGTACGATACCAACTCCTTTGCCGGGCCGGTGGCCAGCTTCCTCGGCTGCTCGCCGTATCAGTTCGCGGTGCGCTCCTCCAACATCGGCTTTGCCGGACCGGGGGTCATCAAGGAGACCACGGGCATGGACATCCCGCCCAAGTACCACCGCTCCTACCATGCCCTGTCGCGCGGACACATCCAGGGCATCTGGGATCGTCGCCAGATCCGCGCCAACCTCAAGCAGGCCCTGCTTACCATCGGCGGGCGCAATCTGTACTACCGCTAGCGTACGGCAGGAGAGCATATGATCAACATCTCCGAATTGCTGGAAGAAATCAAAGCCTCGCCCTTCCGGGAGATCACCGTGAGGACGCCGCATACCGGCCGCGTGACCTTTGCCGGCCTTGCGCAGGGACAGGAAGTGCTCGGCCCGCAGGGCCAGTGGAAGGAACGCCCCGGTACCCTGCTGGCCACCCTGGAGCGCGAGCGCAACCCCAAGCCCATCTGTGCTACGGAAAAGGGCGTCATCGACAGGATATACAACGAACTGGAAGGACAGTTCGTGGAAGCCGGCACGGCCCTCATGGTCATCCGGCACATGCTGACCCGCGACGAGGTGGAGTACCTCATCCTCAAAAAGGCGCTCCATCTCTTTCTGGCCCCGGAACGGGCGAAATACTACTTCACCCCGGAAGTGGACAAAAAGATCCGCGCCGCCGATGCCCACTCGGTGGTGGTGCGCGACGGCATGGAACTCATGATCATGTCCCGCATGAAGCGTGAAGTCCCCCTGCATTACAGCGGGCCGGAGGGCGTCATCTACGCCGTATACTTCAAATATAATGAAAATATCGACGCGGGCGCGCCGCTTATCGGCGTTTGCCCGCAGGACCAGCTTCCGGCCATCCAGGACGTGATCATGCGCGTCAGGACGGAATGGACGGAAAAATAAGGAACCATCATGGGCAAGGCACTGCAAATCCGTCTGTTGGCCGTCACGTCGGATGTCGATAAGGTATCGGCGCGCTGGCCGCAGCTTTCCCAACGCATTTGTGATGCCATCACCGACGACGACCTGCCGAAGCTGCCGGCCTGCCGTAGCGTGCTGGATCTGGCCCGCGCCCTGCCCCAGACCCTGCGCCTGTCGCTGAGCGAAGCCGAGCCCGTGGTGCGCGCCGTGGCCCGCCTTGAGGACGCCTTGGGCATGTGGCAGGTGGAGGCCGCCACGCGCGCCGCCCGTGAACTGGAAAACCGTCTGGACATCCACGAGGAAAAGCTGGCCGCCCTTCAGGGCTCTTTCCAGCGACCGCCCGTGGATATGCCGGTACTGGAGCTGCGTACCACAGCCGACAGCTGGAATCCCTCCCTGCTGCCCAAACTCTGGCCCACGCTGCATACGCGCCTCTTTGACCGCAGCGGCGACAAGGGACAGGGCGTGGCCGAGATGGTCCAGGCCCTGCAGGACCTGGGCCGGCGTCATGGCTGGACGGCGGAAAGCCACCCCGCCCTCGGGCATCTGCTGGAAGAGCTGGGGGCCAGATGGCATGCGCTGGAGACCGCCTGCGGCATGAACGATCCCCGCACCGCCAACCGGCTCAGCGACCAGATAGAAGAACTGCTGACCCGTCTGGAACAGGCCATGCCCTACGGCGGCCCCCCCACCCCGCAACTCAAGCGCAGCCTCTGGGCCATCTTCGGCCGAAAGCTGCGAAACTGACATCAACCGACACTTCCCCGCGATGCCGCCCCGCGCGGCCAACATCCGAGGTTATCGCCATGCTCAATAAAGTCATGCTCATCGGCCGCCTGGGCCGCGATCCCGAATTGCGCTATACCCAGAGCGGCTCCCCCGTCGCCAGTCTGAACATCGCCACCGACGAGTCCTATGTGGACCGCGACGGCAACAAGGTCGAACGTACGGAATGGCATCGCGTCTCCGTCTTCCAGCGGCAGGCGGAAAACTGCGCCAACTATCTGGCCAAGGGCAGCCTCGTCTATGTGGAAGGCAGCCTCCAGACCCGCAAGTGGCAGGATCAGAACGGACAGGACCGCTATACCACCGAGATCAAGGCTCAGCGCGTGCAGTTCCTCGACCGTCGTAGCGACGCTCCCCGCGGCGGCGACGGCGCTCCCTCCGGCGGTTACGAGGACGAATACGCTCCGGCGCCGCAGCGGCAGACCTACCGTAACGCGCCGCAAGGGCAGGGCGGCCAGCGCTCCGCGCCACGACGCCAGCCCCCTCAGCCGGCGCACCATGATGACGACCTCGGCCCCGCCTTCCCCTCCGAAGCCACGGCCGGCATGGACGAAGTGCCGTTCTGATCTCACCGCCCGGGAGACCGGGCGGTTTTTTGTTGCGTTCGAGCATGTTGTTTTCTTTTCTTTTTTTGTGGGGGGAAGGGCCCCTTTGTGGCAGATTGTCAATTGAAAGGTAACAGAGAAAGCCCTCTGTTAACTTTCAATTGACAATCTGCCGGGCTGGCAAGCCCCTGTCCCCTGCCGCCCGCCGCGCAGGCGACCACGCCCACATGCCGGGCCGAAGCCGTCAGACCCTGGAGCGATAAAAAAGAAAAGCGAAAACGCCCTGCCTCGCCGCCGCAAGCCCGCCGTCGCGTTTGCATCCTGTACCCATTCAGGGTAAAGAACAGAGATACGCTTTTCGGAGGTCAGCGCAAGCCATGCATTTGCGGAAAAGGATTCTTGTGACGGGCGGTTCGGGCTTTCTGGGATCGCATCTGTGCGCGCGTCTGCTGGATGAGGGGCATGAAGTCCTCTGCGTGGACAACTTTTTTTCCAGTGCCCGCGCCAATGTGGAAGAGCTCATGGATAACCGGCGTTTTGAGCTGATGCGCCATGACGTGACCTTCCCGCTGTTTGTGGAAGTGGACGAGATCTACAACCTGGCCTGTCCCGCTTCGCCCATTCATTATCAGCATGACCCGGTGCAGACCATCAAGACCTGCGTCCACGGGGCCATCAACATGCTGGGCCTGGCCAAGCGCCTCAAGGCCCGCATCTTCCAGGCCTCCACCAGCGAGGTGTACGGGGACCCCGACGTCCACCCCCAGCCGGAGACCTACTGGGGACATGTGAACCCCAACGGTATCCGCGCCTGCTATGACGAGGGCAAGCGTTGCGCTGAGTCGCTCTTCTTCTCCTACTGGCGACAGAGCGGCCTCAAGATCAAGGTAGGCCGCATCTTCAATACCTATGGGCCCAAGATGCACCCCAATGACGGACGGGTCGTCTCCAACTTCATCGTGCAGGCCCTGAAGAATGAGCCCATCACCATTTACGGCGACGGCAGCCAGACACGCTCTTTCTGCTATGTGGATGACCTTATTGAATGCATGTGCCGCCTCATGGCCTCGCCGGACGAGGTGACCGGCCCGGTCAATATGGGCAATCCCGGAGAGTTCACCATTCGTGAACTGGCCGAGAAGGTGGTGGAGCTTACCGGCAGCGCTTCGAAGATCGCCTACGAGCCTCTGCCGGGGGATGACCCCAGGCAGCGCCGCCCTGATATCAGCCTTGCCCGGGAGCTGCTGGGCTGGGAGCCCCGGATAGCGCTGGAAGAGGGGTTGAAAAAGACCATTGCCTATTTTGAAGGGCAGCTCAGGGCCGGACTGGCCTGAGGCACGGTAACGAATGAAAAGGCGGAATTTTTTCCGCCTTTTTTGCTAAGAAAAAGCGTCTCGTTCCGTCATCCAGCTACGTCAGGGCAGCCGTATGGGTGGTCAGGCTTTGCGCCCCCTGCGGACGGCCGCGCCAAGCCGAGAAGATAGTGTAATTTTTATATTTATATCAATTAGTTAGTTGTTTTTTTGTGTGGCGGCTTTGCCGCAAGGCAAGCCGTCGGGGGAAAGTCGCAACGCACGTTCCACGCGAAACAATCAGAAAAAAAGGAGAAACGACTGTGGGAGATTACGCAACCTATCTGGTGCCGGAGCGTTGCCGTGTCGATGCGCCCGAACGGGAAGAGCTGGCGCGGCGTATGGTCGGCTGGCTGCAGGACAAGGGCTGGATCGCGCGGGAAAAGAGCGACTGCGTGCTGGGCGGGGACGGCAACGGCTGGCGATTCACGCCGGAGGGCATGCGCCATATGGCCGATGCGGAGGATATCGGACGGCATACCTGCGGTTTCGGAGTGGAGACATACGAGGAAAAGGGCGTTTTCTGCAACTATGAGGGCGGGGCGGTGGAATCCGCGTGCTGCCCCATTTGTGAAGAGGATATCGGGGAAGGCTTTTTTGAGGTGGTGGCAGCGTGGAACACTGACGAGGACTGGACGCGGGCAGTCTGTCCGGCTTGCGGCGAAGAGTCCGCCATAACGGACTGGCAGGTCGAGCCGGCCTGGGGATTCAGTCAGATCGGCTTTGCCTTCTGGGGGCTTGATGCGGAGCTGACGGAAGATTTTGTGGATGAGTTCGCCGCCGTGCTGGGCGAGCCTGTGCGTGTCGTCCCGGTCGCGCTCTGACGGACGCTTGAGAGGAAGGCCCGGATGTGACGGGAGGAACCTGCATGGGAGATTACGCAACCTATCTGGTACCGGAGCGTTGCCGCATCGACGCGCCGGAACGGGAAGAACTGGCGCGGCGTATGGTCGGCTGGTTGCAGGAGAAAGGCTGGATCGAGCGGGAAAAGAGCGATTGCGTGCTGAGTGGGGACGGCAACGGCTGGCGATTCACGCCGGAAGGGGCGCGCCATATGGCCGATGCGGATCATGAGGACTTGGTAACGTACGGTTTCTGTGTGGAGACACACGAGAAAAAAGGCGTCTTCACTAATCATGAAGGCGGATTGGAATCCGCGCGTTGTCCGGTTTGCGGGGCCGGGATCGTCGATGATTTTTATGACCTGGTGGAAGCGTGGTACATGGCCGAAGACTGGCCGCCGGTGGTCTGTCCGGTCTGTGGCAAGGCGTCCGACATTCGGGCATATCAGCTTGAGCCTGTCTGGGGCTTCAGCCAGATTGGTTTCGGATTCTGGAATCTGAACGAGGATCTGACAGAGGAATTTGTGGCCGAGTTCGCCGCCGTGCTGGGCGAGCCGGTGCGTGTCGTCGAGGTCGCGCTCTAACCGCATTTGTGGGGGATCAGCCGGAAGTGAGGGGAGAAACGTATGGGAGATTACGCCAACTATCTGGTGCCGGAGCGTTACCGCATCGACGCGCCCGAGCGGACGGACATGGAACGGCGCATGATCGGCTGGATGCAGAAAAACGGCTGGCTCAAGCCGGGGAAAAAAGGCAAGCATCCCCAGATAATCAATGAAGAGGGCTGGGGGGTGACCGCCAGGGGGTCTCGCCACATGCACCCGCTGGAATCCCACCAAATGAGGATAGAGGGGAAAGTTCGGTGGATGCGCGAGCAAGGCAATCTCACAGGGCCTGAGGATCGTCCGCAGCTGACGCCGAAGGGCATGCTCACGGTGTACGGATCGGGCGGGCCGGATGCCGTATCCCGCCCGTTTTCCGTGGAAAGCTGGCTGGAAGAGAAGGGGGCGCTCGGCGGCGTTGCGGTCGAGGTGGTTGCGGAAGGCAAGGGCGTTTTCACCAGCCTGGGGGCCGGACTTGATGAAGTGACTTGCCCCAAATGCGGCGCGAGCATCGTCGAGCAGTTTGTGGAAATGGTGGCGACGTGGTGCACGGCTGAGGGCTATCCGCTCGTTCCCTGTCCCGAGTGCGGGGCCGCTTCCGAGATTCGGGATTACAAGATGAGCATGCCCTGGGGCTTCAGTCAGATCGGCTTTGCCTTCTGGAATACTGTCGGGGATCTGTCGGAAGACTTTGTGGCCGAGTTCGCCGCCGAACTGGGGGAGCCTGTCCGCCGCGTCTTCCTGAAGTTGTAACGTGTTTTGCGTTGAAAGTGCGCTGCCGGCGGAGGAGAAGCGACCGCCGAAAAGCGGAAGCGCAATGCCTTTGCGCCGCCACCTGCCGGCAAGCGGCTTTCCCGTTTTGGCGGTATACAATGTCAAAGTGGATAACCCCCCTGCGCCGGGACGCCTGCGCGCATCGCGAAAAGCGCCATGTCGTGCAGAAAAGCCGGTGTGCGCCGGATTTGTGGAAAAGGGGGCAGATCATGAGACGGCATTTGCTCTGCGCCCTCCTGGCGCTGTGCTGCTGGTGCGGCCCGGCACAGGCGACGGGCGGAGAGGGGCAGCTTTCCCCTGCGGCGTGGGAGGAGCAGCGCCTCCTCAAGCAGTGGGGGCTTGCCTACTGCCTTTCCACATATGCCCATGCGGGGCGGCTTTCCTCGCTGGCTGCGGAGGCGGCCGAGAGTCTGTACGGCAGGGACGCGGCCCTGTTCGACGTACGGGCCGCAAGTCTCCGGGCTTTTCTTGCGTCGCGGGTCCGCGACCGCATGCCGTGCAAGGATGGCGAAAACTGTTCCCTCATCGGCTGCCTGAACGCTATCGAACATCTGGATCTTGCGGTCTTGCTGGATGAACCGGAGACGCCTGCCGCCTTTGGGGAGACCGTCCGTCCGGCGGAACGTGCGGCCGGGGAGGGCGTCTGTCCTCGAGAGAAACGGGCGAACCTGGCCCGCCGTGCCGCACGGGCCCAGCTGAAAAAATTCGCGCTGGCTTCCTGCCTCAGAACACACGCGACGCGCGACCGGGCGGATGCAGGCCGTGGGGCGGCGGAGCGGGCGCGAGCGGCCTTTCGGGGCGATCTGGGCCTGCATGCCGCGGATGAAGCGTACGCAGCGGTGGAGGCGGCTGTGGGCAACCTGCGTTGCGAGGGCGGCAACGCGCTGCTTTGCTGCCTTGATGCGCTGGAAACAGAGGCCTTCGACGCCCTGATCAGGGCGCAGGACGGCTACGCGCCCGAAGCTTCCGCCGATACGCTGGAGGAGCTGCTCCGGGGCGGGCACTTGTGAGCCGGCTTGCCTCCTCTTACGGCCTGTTTGGGGGGAAGGGAAACCCCTCCGCCGGCGCGGGAGCGGGTTTCCCTTCCCCCCAAGCCCCCCATCCCTTCCCCAGCGCGCTTTTATCGGGGGAAGAATCGGTGACATGAGGCCCCTCCACTCCCAAAGCAAACGGAGCACGTACGGATTGTTTTGTTTATATTCTGAAATTATTTGTAAAATTTTCGTTGGAGCATTTTGCCTTTGAAAAAAGGCAAAATGCGAGGCGGCAACACAGCGCCGCCCGGTCCAAACCAGGCGGAAAAACCGTGCTTTTTCTGCGAAACGACAGGTTGTATGGTTTGAAACGCGAAGCGTTTCAAACTGAAAATGTCTAATAGGATCTTGCCGACGCACGAGCCTTACGGGCATCGACAGCAGAGCGCGACCGAAAGGCGGCCGCAGGCCGTGCCCGTTAGGCGAGGTAGGAGCCTTACGGGCATCGACAGCAGAGCGCGACCGAAAGGCGGCCGCAGGCCGTGCCCGTTAGGCGAGGTAGGAGCCTTACGGGCATCGACAGCAGAGCGAGGGGGTCCCCTTCCCTCCAAATAATCAACGAATGGTGCTGGCAGGCCTTAGCGGCAGGAGACGGCAGAGGCCGGCATGGTCTCGGCCTGGGCCAGAGCGGACATGACCGCCCGCAGCCAGGCGAAGCCGTGGCGGGCGTCCGGCTCGATATGGCAGCCCTCGCCCCATTCGTTCCAGGCGTTGATGAAGACATATTGCAAGGCGGGCGGCAGGATGCGGCGGGTGTAGGCGGCAAGGAAGGTCAGCGATTCCCGGAAGAGCTCCGGGGAAGCGCCCACACAGGCAAGCCCGTTGCGGCCCCGGCGCGGCGTGTTGTCCCAGCCGGGGAAGGTGGAGCGCAGCCGGAGGTACGGCGGCACCGGCTTGCCGCACATGAATCGCAGGGTGCGGGCGTAGTCCATGCGGCGGGGCTGTTCATCCGGGCCGGAGACCTGACTCTCGGGCCGCCAGTCCGGCGCGAATTCCAGCATGCCGTCCAGTCCCCATTGCGCGGGATGGGAGGCGGCGTAGGCTTCCACCCCCAGCAGGAACACGCCGGGAAAGCCTCGTTTGTGAGCGGCCTCGCGCAGGGTGTCGGCATAGAGGCGGACATGCGGCAGGCGCTCCGGGGCCCAGAAGAGGAAGAGAGGCCTGCCCTCCACCGTCAGATGGCGGGGATGCTCGAAGTAGGGCAACAGATCCTCGGCCAGCCGTGCGGCCTGCGCGGCATCGTAGACCTGCGGCAGGAAGACGGCCTGCCTGCCCTGCCGGTTGTCGTACCAGCTGACATGCGCCCAGCAGAGACAGAAGTCGTTGCGGATGTCCCTGCTGCGGAGGATGATCTCCAGCGGTTTTTCCAGGAGCCGCCTGCCCGCGATATTGTAATAGTAATAGCAGAAGCCCGTAACGCCGAACTGATAGGACAGCGCGTGCTGGCGCACCAGAAAGGCTTCATCCAGCAGATCGTAGAAGCCCACGGAAGGATGGGGGAACTGGGGCTGTTCATGCCCGGCAAAGAGCGGCCGGGCCGCGCGCACATTGTCCCATTCCGTGAAGCCCTTGCCGTAGATGGCTTCATTTTCGGGGATGACGTGATACTGGGGAAGGTAGAAGGCGATGGCTTTCATGCGGGGCCTCGGGGGGGGCGGAGGGCTTCAGGTCCGGGAGCGGGACGCGCGGGCCAGCGCCACGAAGCGGGCATAGCAGCGCGCCACGGCCGAATCGGCCCGCATGCCCGCGAGGGCGCTGCCGGTGAGCTGCGGGCGCTCCGCGGCGGGGAGGGGCGGCGGAGGCGGCGGGGCGATACTGTCCAGCTCCGTACGCTGGAAGCGGAGGCTCACCTTCACGGTCGCAAAGTACGGCCCTTCCATGAAGGCGTTGACGCGCTCCAGGATCTCGCCGGACTGCAAATGCAGTTCCTGCATGAGCATGGCATCCTCCGCGCCGATGAGCAGCGTGTCCTTGTGATGCCCCAGCGGCCGGGCCAGCGGGGCCAGTTCGGGGCCGAGCACCATCTCCCAGTGCCGCCAGAGCTGCACCAGCCGCATACGCAGCGGGTCGCCTCCCATGCCGGCCAGCACGTCGGGCAGCAATTCGCCTACGCCGCGGGCCGTGGGGGGCGGGCGGTCAAAGGGCGTGTCCGCCGCGTGGTCGCGCCGGCGGCGTAAAAAGGGGCGGGCGGGCGTGGCGTCCCGGGCCGTGGCGGGCACGGGGGCGCGGGGCGCTGCGCGTCTGTCGCGCTGAAGGCGGGCGGCATCCTGCCGGGGCGACGCCGTGCGGCCGTCCTCCCGCTGCGGCGATGCGGAGGGCATGGCCTCTTCCGGGCGGCGTGGGCTGCGTTTCATGCTGGACTGCCTACTTGACTATATGCGGATAGATTGATATTTGCATCAGGCAATCCTGATACGGATGCGGAAACAGGACGACAAACCGGGCAAAAACGCATGTCCCTCGCCTTTTTCAAAGCTCTTTCCGACGAAACGCGCCTGCGCCTGATACATATTCTGCTGCATTACGAGCTCTCGGTCAACGAGCTTGTACGCATTCTGGATATGGGCCAGTCCCGCGTCTCGCGTCACCTCAAGATCCTGACCGAAGCGGGACTGCTCTGTTCCCGGCGGGACGGGCTCTGGGTGTTCTACGCGGCCACGCCCGAAGGGACGGCCCATGATTTCCTGGCGGCCATCACGCCCTTCATGCCGGCGGATGCCGCCATGCGGGCCGACATGGGCATGGCGGCCCATATCCTGGAAGAGCGCGCCCGCAGGACCCGGCAGTTTTTCAACGCCATTGCGGAAGACTGGGACGAGCTCAACCATGAGGTGCTGGGCGATTTCGACCTTCCCGGGCGTGTGGCGGCCGCCGTGCCGCAACGATGCCGCACGGCCGTGGACCTCGGGTGCGGGACAGGGGCCGTGCTGGCCCGGCTGCTGCCGCAGGCGGAAAGCCTCATCGGCGTGGACGGATCGGCGCGCATGCTCGAGATCTGCCGCCGCCGCCTCGAGGGCGAAGGCGTGCCCGAGTCGCGCTATTCGCTGCGCATCGGCGAGCTGGATCATCTGCCTCTGCGCGACCATGAGGCGGATTTCGCCTGCATCAATCTGGTGCTGCACCATCTTTCCGAACCGGCGGCCGCGCTGGCCGAGGCCCAGCGCATCCTGGCGCCGGGCGGGCGGCTCTTTGTGGCGGACTTCCTGCGCCATAACGACGAGACCATGCGCAGCCGCTACGGGGACCGCTGGCTGGGCTTCGCGCAGGATGCCCTGACGGAGCATCTGCACAACGCGGGCTTTGTTCTGACGGACAGCGAACAGTGCCCCGTGGGACGGCATCTCCAGCTCGTGCTGCTCACGGCCGAGGCCCGCACCGCATAATTTTACCAAACCACAGCATCCATTTGGAGGAACCATGACCCAACCCCTCGATCTTTCCCTTGCGTACAAGGTGGCCGACATGAGCCTTGCCGACTTCGGCAAGAAGGAGATGCAGCTTTCCGAGCGCGAGACCCCCGGCCTCATGGAGTGCATCCGCAAATACGGCGACAGCAAGCCCCTCAAGGGTCTGCGCGTCACCGGCTCCCTGCACATGACCATCCAGACGGCCATGCTCATCAAGACCCTGCATGCCCTGGGCGCGGACATCCGCTGGGCTTCCTGCAACATCTTCTCCACCCAGGACCATGCCGCCGCCGCCATCGTGGAGCAGGGCATGGCCAAGGTCTTCGCCTGGAAGGGCGAAAGCCTCGAGGACTACTGGTGGTGCACCGAAATGGCCCTGACCTGGCCTGACGGCAGCGGCCCCGACCTCATCGTGGACGACGGCGGCGACGCCACCCTGCTCATCCACAAGGGCGTGGAAGCCGAAAACAATCCCGCCATCCTCGAGCAGAAGGCCGACAGCAAGGAATTCCAGTGCGTGCTGGATCGTCTTGCCCTGCGCCTCAAGGAAGACCCGCAGCACTGGCACAAGGTGGCCGCGCGCATCAAGGGCGTCTCCGAGGAGACCACCACCGGCGTGCACCGCCTCTACCAGCTGGAAGCCGAAGGCAAGCTGCTCTTCCCGGCCATCAACGTCAACGACTCGGTGACCAAGTCCAAGTTCGACAACCTCTACGGCTGCCGCGAATCGCTGGCCGACGGCATCAAGCGCGCCACGGACGTCATGGTGGCCGGCAAGGTGGTCGTGGTCTGCGGCTACGGCGATGTGGGCAAGGGCTGCGCCCAGTCCATGCGCGGCCTCGGCGCGCGCGTGCTGGTGACGGAGATCGACCCCATTTGCGCCCTGCAGGCCGCCATGGAAGGCTATGAAGTGACCACCGTGGAAGACGCCCTGCCCATCGGCGACATCTACATCACCTGCACCGGCAACTACCACGTCATCACCGGCAAGCACATGGAAGGCATGAAGGACGAGGCCATCGTCTGCAATATCGGCCACTTCGACAATGAGATCGAAATGACCTATCTGGAAGACACCCCCGGCATCAGCAAGCTGAACATCAAGCCGCAGGTGGACAAGTGGACGCTCACATCCGGCCGCAGCATCATCGTGCTGGCCGAAGGCCGTCTGGTGAACCTTGGCTGCGCCACGGGCCATGCCAGCTTCGTCATGTCCAACAGCTTCACCAACCAGACCCTGGCCCAGATCAAGCTGGCCACGGAAACGCTGGAAAAGAAGGTCTACACCCTGCCCAAGGAACTGGATGAAGAAGTGGCCCGCCTGCACCTCGGCCGCCTCGGCGTCAAGCTGACCCGCCTGACCCAGGAACAGGCCGACTACATCGGCGTGAAGGTGGAGGGCCCCTACAAGTCCGACAACTACCGCTACTAGGCGACGGCACAGCGCCGCCCGGCCCAACGTGAGCGGAAAAACCGCGTTTTTCCGCGAAACGCCAGGCCGTATGGTTTGCAACGCAACGCGTTTCAAACTGAAAATGCTCCAGGGAGGCGTTTCCGGTGTGGGGACGCCTCCCCTTTTTGCCGCGCCCCACGCGGCCTGCCGTTGGCGGGACTTGACGGAAGCGCCCGATGCGGGCAGCCTACATCCGGCCGTCCGCCGGCGGGGCGGCTCTTTTTTTGCCGGGGAGAGTTCACATGCAGCATGACGGCATCCTGACCGTGACCAAGATATTTGAATTCGCCTACGCCCACCGCCTGCCGTCCTATGCGGGCAAGTGCGTGCATCCCCACGGGCATACCGGCAGGCTGGAAGTGGAGGTGGCGGGGCTCGCGGGCAGCAGCCCGTATCCGGGCATCGTGGTGGACTTCCATGATCTCAAGGTCCTGCTGGCCCCCATACTGGAAGAGGTGGATCACCGCTGCCTTGACGACGTCATCAACGGGCCGGACTGGGCGGACTGGGCCGCGGCGCATCTGCCGCGCGTGCGCAGCGAAAGCGGCGACGAGGTCTTTGCGGCCACGGCGGAGAATATGGTGCTCTGGGTGCGCCATCGCCTGCGGACGCTTTATCCCGGGCTGGACGTGCGCCGCCTGCGCTGGTGGGAATCCGGCTCATCCTATGCCGAATGGAGGCTGCCATGAGCTGCCGGGGCTTCCGGGTCGAAGACAGCCTGCGTCTGCGGGTGACCTCCCTCTTTTTGAGCATCGACGGCGAGGTCACCGCCGGCGGGCAGGGGACGCCGGCCTTCTTCATCCGGCTGGCGGGCTGCAATCTGCGGTGCTGGCAGGCGTGCGGGGGCTGCGATACGCCGTATTCCTTCGGTCCCGGCGAGGAGATGTCCGTGAGCGAGCTGCTGCGGCGGGTGGCGGATTCCGGCTGCCCCAGGGTGACGCTGACCGGCGGCGAACCGCTCCTGCAACGGGGACCGGCGCTGGCCGCCCTGCTGGATGGGCTGGCCGCCGGCAACATTGCCGTTTCCGTGGAGACCAACGGGACCCTGCCGCCGGATTTTGCCGGGCGCGAGCATGTGGCGAGCCTCGTCTATGACTACAAATGCCCGTCCAGCGGCTGTGAGGCGGCCATGCTGCCCTTTGACGCGATGTATGCGGCGCTCGGCCCGTCCGATTACATCAAGTTCATCATCGCCGATGAGGCGGATTATGCCTGCGCCCGCGACAAGGTGCTGCTGGCGCGCCGTCTGGCGCATGAGGGGCCGCGACTGGCCTTTTCGTCCTTCCTGCCCGTGCGGCCCGGCGGTCTGACGCCACAGGCGCTGGTGGTCCGTCTGCTGGCGGACCGCCTCTTCGAGGTGCAGTATAATCTTCAGATACACAAATTCATCTGGCCGGATGCCGAAACGGACATCTGACGTCCACCGGCACGTTTCCCCATTGCCATAAACCGCCGGCGGTCGCGCATGAAAAACGTCACCATCTATACGGACGGCTCCTGTCTGGGCAATCCCGGTCCCGGCGGCTGGGCCGCCATTCTGGAACTGGACGGGACCGGACACCGGCGGGAGATGTCCGGCGGCTATGCCCGCACCACCAATAACCGTATGGAGCTGCGGGCCGTGCTCTTTGCCCTGGGCGCGCTCAAGGAGCCCTGCGCCGTGGAGCTCTACACGGATTCCCAGTATGTCTGCCACGCCGTGGAGAAGGGCTGGCTCTGGGGCTGGAAAAAGCGCGGCTGGGTCAAGGCCGACAAAAAGCCGGTGAAGAACGTGGACCTCTGGCAGCGGCTGCCGGCCCTGCTCATGCGGCACGAGGTGCGCTTGCACTGGCTGCGCGGGCACGCCGGCCATCCCGAGAACGAGCGCTGCGACGAGCTGGCCCGGCAATGCGCCGCCCGGCGGGAGCTGCCGCCGGATGAGGGCTTTCGGCCGGATGACGTGTAGGGGCGGGACGTCCTGTTTCTTGAGATGCGTCCTTTTCTTTTGCGGCGTGACTACCGGGAGAGCATGGGCCGGGAGACTTCGGGCCGGGAGGTCTTCCGTGCGGTTGTGCCGCCCCTGTCCCGTGGCCTTGCTCCACAAGGCGATCCCGTTTGCGGGCGGCCTGAGCGGCGTGCAGAGAGCATTTTCAGTTTGAAACGCTTTGCGTTTCAAACCATACGGTCTGGCGTTTCGCGGAAAAAACGCGATTTTCCCGCCTGGTTTCGACCGGGCGGCGCTCTGCTGCCGCCTCGCATGTTGCCTTTTTCAAAGGCAACATGCTCTCATAACCTGAGCATATAGATAAGATATGTCTTTGGAATCCCTGCTTTCTCTCTGGCATGCCCTGGGGCTGCCGCTGTGCCGCCTTTTGCTGGGGCTCGCCCTGGGGCTGCTGCTGGCCAACACGCTTGAGGCCCTGCGCTGGACGCGCCATCTGGCCCGGCTGGCGCAGCCGCTGGCCCGGGCGGCCCACCTGCGCCCCGTGGCCGGGGCGGCCTTCGCGCTGGCCTTCGTGTCGCCGGCCTCGGCCAACGGCCTGCTGTCCGAGGCGCACGAGGCGGGACGGCTCTCGCGTCAGGAGCTCGTGCTGGCCAATGTGTTCAACAGTCTGCCCGCCTTCCTCACCCATACGCCCACCATCTTCTTCCTGACCTGGCCGGTGCTGGGCAGTCCCGCCGTCCTCTATGTGCTGCTGACGCTGGTAGCGGCCATCCTGCGTACGGGGGGAACGGTGCTGGCCGGGCGGCTGCTGCTGCCGCCGCAGGCCCCGGCGGCGGACGACGGCGAGGCGGAAGCGCCCGCCCCCGGCTGGCGCGCGGCGCTGGACAAGGCCTGGAAGCGCTTTTTGCGCCGTCTGCCCAAACTGGTGTACTTTACCGTTCCCGTCTATGTGCTCATGTACTGCCTGCAGCGCTACGGCTATTTCGCCGCGGCGGAGGACTGGCTGTCCCGGCATATGGAGTGGCTGTCCTTCCTCAAGCCGCAGGCCGTGGGCGTCATCGTGCTGCATCTGGCGGCGGAGCTGGGGGCGGCGCTGGGAGCGGCCGGCAGCCTGCTGCAGACGGGCGGTCTGGCCGCACGGGACGTGGTGCTGGCGCTCATGGTCGGCAACATCCTGTCCACGCCCATGCGGGCCATCCGGCATCAGCTGCCATCCTATGCCGGTTTTTACCGACCGTCGCTGGCGCTGCGGCTCATCCTCGTCAATCAGGGCCTGCGGGCCCTGAGCATGGCGCTGGTCACCTGGGCATATTACCTGCTGACCCGCTGAGGCCGGAGCGCGTCTTGCCGGAAAGCCGGCTTTTGCGCTATGCTGCCCGGCAGGCGTATGCTGCACGGACGGATCATCCGTCACATGGAAAATAACCACTTGTTTTTTGGGAGAAGATATGGTTGAGCCCGAATTTCTGCCCCTGCGCGGCGAGGACAGAGAGGCCAAGGCCCGTGCCAACAAGGCGGCGGGCTACCGCTGCTCGCAGCAGATAGGCTGTTCCTTTGCCGAGGAGCTCGGCGAGGATATGGGGCGTCTCATCCGGCTGGGCATGCCCTTCGGCAGCGGCATGGGCCGCGGACAGGTCTGCGGCTGCGTCGTGGGGGGGCTGCAGGTGCTGGGGTTGCGCTTCGCGCCCGCATCCGTGGCGGACAAGGCGGCCCGCAAGGTGTTGACCCGCAAGCAGAATGCGTTCCTGCAAGCCTTTGAGGCCCGGCATGGCTCGATCATCTGCCGCGAGCTCACGGCGCATGCCCGGCAGGGCGGCGCGGTGGAAGCGGGCGGCAGTTTTTTTGCCGGTTCCTGCATCGGTCTCATGGTCAGCGCCAGCCACCTGCTGGAAGATCTGCTTGCCGACGACAGCACGGCGGACAGGGAGCGGGAGAAGGAGGCGGACGCATGAGCCGCGAACATCCGACCGTCATCCAGCCGCAACACGACGGCGCGCGTGTCCTCGTGCGCGTGCAGCCGGAGGAGACATGGCTTTCCCTGCCGCGCCCCAAGCTGGCCCGGCAATTGCTGGACGCGCTCGGCATAGGGGAGGAATGCGCGCTGGTCGCCCGCGGCGGGGAACTGCTGACCCCGGACAGGCACATCTGGCCTGACGACGAGCTGCTGGTACGCAAGGTGGCCTCGTCGGGATAGCGCCGGATACGCGCGGCGGCCGCTCCCCTCCGGGGCAGGCGGGCCGTCGCGGCCGTGCCGGACTATCGACATTCGCCGTTGCCCGTGGTATTTTGCTAGGATGTTCTCTCCCGATGTAGATCTGGTCCAGTCCATACGTCTGCTGACCGCCTCCCTCGTGCCCATGATGCTGGGCATGATCGTACATGAGGTGGCGCACGGTCTGGCCGCGCGCCGTCTGGGCGATCCCACGGCCGACATGATGGGGCGGCTTACGCTCAATCCCGTGCCGCACATCGATCCGCTGGGCCTGCTGTGTTTCGTGTTCACCAGCATCCTGGGGGGCTTCATTTTCGGCTGGGCCAGGCCCGTACCGGTCAATCCCCGCTATTTCCGCAAGCCCGCACGGGACATGATGCTGGTGGCGCTCGCCGGGCCGGGCAGCAATTTTGTGCTGGCGCTGCTTTTCGGCCTGGCGCTCGCGCTCATGGTCATCGTCAGTCCCGAGAGCTTTGCCGGGCGGATGTCCCCGGTACGACCCTCGGCAACCGCACAGTTCCTCGTGCTCATGTGCACGCAGGGCATCCTGATCAATCTCTGTCTTGCCTGGTTCAATCTGCTGCCGCTGCCGCCGCTGGACGGCAGCCGGGTCGTGGCCTATTTTCTGCCCATGCACCTGGCGCTCTCCTACGCCCGGCTGGAGCGGTACGGTTTCGTGGTGCTGCTCGTCCTGCTGTTCAGCGGCGTGCTGGGCCGGGTGCTGGGGCCGCTGGTGAACGCTTCCTTCAGTCTGGTGCTGCATGTGACGCTTTCCCTGGTGGCCTGAGGGGCCGTTTTTTCTCCGCGGCGCGTGCCGGTTGCGCATGGCGTCGCGGAAGGGCCCGTCCGGCGGAGGACGGTCCCCCAAAACCACGGGGACCGGGACCGCCGGTCGTTTTTTTCGTCAACCGCGGCCGCCGGCCGCGCAAGTGCCGCTGTCCGCTTACGGGCAGCCATTTCAGAGGATACCATGAGCATGGAACGTCCCCGCACCGTATCGGGTATGCGTCCTACCGGGCCCCTGCATCTGGGGCATTATTTCGGCGTGCTGAAAAACTATGTGGCTCTCCAGTATAGCGAGGAAGCCTATTTCTTCGTGGCGGACTGGCATGCCCTGACCAGCGATTACGCCGATCCGTCCAATATCCGCCGGAACATCGCGGAAATGGTCAAGGACTGGGTGGCCGCCGGGCTGGAACCCAGCCAGTGCGTCATTTTCCGGCAGTCCGCCGTCAAGGAGCATGCGGAGCTTTCCCTCCTGCTGTCCATGATCACGCCGGTCTCGTGGCTGGAGCGCAATCCCACCTACAAGGAGCAGCAACAGCAGATCACCAACAAGGATCTGGGCAATGCGGGCTTCCTCTGCTATCCGGTGCTCATGGCGGCGGATATCCTCATGTACCGGCCGCACGGGGTCCCCGTGGGCGAAGATCAGCTGCCGCACATGGAGCTGACGCGGGAGATCGCCCGGCGCTTCAATTATCTGTACGGGGAGAACACCTTCCCCGAGCCGCAGGCCATGCTGACGCCCGCCGCCAGGTGCCCGGGGCTTGACGGCCGCAAGATGTCCAAAAGCTACAATAACGGTATCTTCCTGCGGGACACGATGGCCGACATCGAGCCCAAGGTGAAGACCATGTTCACGGACAAGAACCGTCTGCGCAAGTCCGATCCCGGCGATCCCTCCGTATGCAACCTTTTCCCCTATCATGTGCTGCTGAGCAGCCCTGAGGAACAGGAGGAGATCCGGAAGGGCTGCGTCAGCGCCAGCATGGGCTGTGTGGACTGCAAGAAGCGCTTCCTCGCGCATCTGGCGGCCTTCCTGGAGCCCTTGCAGGCGCGCCGGTCGGAGCTGACGGACAGCCGCGTGGCGGAGATCCTTGCCGACGGCAACGACCGGGCCCGCGCCTTTGCTTCCCGCACGCTGGATATGGTGCGCGAGCGCATGGGCTTGTGAGCGTTTCGTGAGATGCGTCGGCATTGATTACGGTCTGGAGCGGACAGGGCTGGCCGCCTGCGATGCGGCGGGCGTGCTGGCCTATCCGCTGACCACGCTGCGCCTTGCGGACTTCCCGGACCGCAAGGCCTTCCTGGATGCGCTGGCCGGGCGCGTGCTCGCCGAGGACCCCGCGGCCGTGGTGCTGGGGCTGCCGTTGCGTGAAGACGGGACGGAAAGCCTCACCACCCGGCAGGTACGCAATGTGGCCGGGCGGCTCATGCGGCGCATCCCCCGTCCGTTTTACTGGATGCCGGAACTGCTCAGTTCCGTGGAGGCGGAAATGGACCTGCGCGAGGCGGGCCTTGCGCGGCGGCGTCACAAGGCCGTGCTGGACCAGCAGGCCGCGGTCCGCATCCTTGCATCCTTCCTTGCGCTGCCGCCCGACAGGCGACAGCCCGTGGCCCCTCCCCCGCCGACGCCGGCCGCCGGCGTCTGACAGGGCGGGAGGCGGCGTCCGGTATGCCGCTTGCGCCCCTTCTCCCGCACAGCGGGCCGGCCTTGAGAAAGCGGCGTTTTCCCGGTAAAAGGAGGGCATCCCGACCGTCCTGCCGCGAGGAGCCCGCATGAAGATCCTGCTTCGTCTGCTTGCCCTGCTGTGTGTCTGCCTCCTCCTCGCCGGAGGGGGGCTTGCCTGGTTTGTCTATGATTTCCTGCACACGCCGCCGGAACCGGCGGGCCGGGAAGTGCTCTTCGACGTCGTGCCCGGGGCAAGCTTCGGCAAGATCGCCCAGGGGCTGGAGCAGAAAGGGCTTGTGACCAGTGCCGAAAAATTCGGCTGGCTGGCCCGCTACCGCAAGATGGACGGTCGCCTCCAGGCCGGACGCTTTGCCCTGCGGACGGACTGGAGGCCGGATCAGGTGCTGGACTGGCTGGTCAACGGCCAGCCTGTGCTCTTCCGTGTGACGGTCCCCGAGGGGCTGACCTGGTGGCAGACGGGCAGGCTGCTGGAGGCGGCGGGATTCGTCCGCTTTGAGGATTTCCGGGCCGTGGTGCTGGACAAGGAATTCCTGCGCAAGTACGGCATCCCCTTCGCTTCCGCGGAAGGCTTTCTCATGCCGGACACCTATCTGCTGCGCAAGGACGATGCGCCGGATCTGGATTCCGCACGCAGCGTGGCCGGACGTCTGGTGGACACCTTCTGGCGCAAGGCCGGGACCTGCTGGCCGGGCGGAAAAAAGCCCGCGCCCGCGGAACTGAAACGACTGGTCATCCTTGCCTCCGTGGTGGAAAAGGAGACCGCCATCGACAGCGAGCGGCCGCGTGTGGCGGGGGTGTATGCCAACCGGCTCGCGCGTAACATGCTGCTGCAGGCGGATCCCACGGTCATTTACGGCCTGGGAGCGGGCTTTGACGGCAATCTGCGGCGTAAGCATCTGGACGATCCCGCCAACCCCTACAATACCTATCAGCGCCCCGGCCTGCCGCCCGGGCCCATCTGTTCGTTCGGCACAGCGGCGCTGAAGGCCGCCATTGCGCCGGAGGCACATGATTTTCTGTATTTCGTCGCTCGTACCGATGGCGGCGAACATATCTTTTCCACCAATCTCAACGACCATAATCGCGCCGTGCGCCAGTATCTGCGAAACCGGCGCAAACCGCGTCAGGCGGAGTGAGGCCATCCATGAAATACCTTATCATGCAGGATTTTTCCGGGCAGGCTGTCCCCTTCATCTTTCCCCGGCGTGTGGATCATAGCGATATGCGCGAGCAGCTCCCCTACGCGCAGGTGCTGTCCGCAGGCTTTGTGGAGCATGAGGCCGGCGGTTTCGTCTGCCACGGCGGCAATGCCGAACTGCGGGTGCGGGCCCGCCCGGAGGAGGATGCCGCCATCATCGCCGAAGCCCTGCGCCCGGAAAGTCGGCGTACATAGAGGTTGCCGACAGGTTTTCGCCGCCTGCCCGGGAGGAAGGGAAAGCCCGCGCTCTGCTGTCGATGCCCGTAACTTCCTTCGTCGTAACGGGCACGGCCTGCGGCCGCCGGTCCAGGCGCTGGATGGTCAGGCGCTGGCTCTTCCTGTGCCTCCGGGGCCGCGTTGCGCATGCAAGAAAAAAACGGCGTTCCGTCTGCTGACGGAACGCCGTTTGGCGTCGTTGACATCTGCCGGGAGCGCCGGCCTGGGGCTGCATGGGTGGACTGCGCGGATTGCGCGGCAGGGCGGGAAGCGCAGACTATGCGCTGTTGACACAATTTTTACAACGCGTCCCCGCCTTCTTCCCCCAGACAAGGCGCAAACCGTGTGCGCCCTAGGCATTCTTCTCGCTGCCGATCTTGGCGTTGATCTCCTGCAAGAGCTTCTGGGCCTGAGCATTGTCGGGCTCCATCTCCAGCGCCGTACGCACCAGCGGCAGGGCATGCATGCTGTCATTGACGGCAAAGAAGACCTCGGCGATGTTGCAGGCGATGACCGCCGATTTCTGCGGCAGACTGGGGTTGAGCGCCATAGCCTTGAGCATGGAGGCGCGGGCGGATTCGTAGTCCTTGCCTTCGGCATAGGCAAGGCCGAGATTGTAATGCAGGCCGTCGTTGTCCGGCACGACCTTGAGGGCCTTCTTGTATTCCTCGGTGGCTTCCTGCCAGCGGCCGCTCCGGCGCAGCAGCATACCCACGCGGTTGAACACCACCAGATCGTCCTTGCTCCAGTAATCGCGCTTGGCTTCCAGACCGCGTTGCAGGAAGCTGATGGCCATGTCGGGGTCCACATCGGAGTAGGCGTCCGCCACGCGGAAGGCTACGCCGCCCACATGCTCCATAGCTTCGCGGCTGGCCAGCTCGACGCTCTGATTGAACATCTTGCGGGCGTCCTCGCGGCGGTTGAGCTTGAGATAGAGTTCGCCGATGGCCAGCTTGCGCTCCACGTTGAGCGGCGAGAGCTGATCCAGCCGTTCAAGGTATTCAAGCTGCTTGAGCGGCTTTTTCATCTCTTCGTAGAGATCGGCGAGCTTGCGCAGCGGTTCGAGGTACATGTCGGCGCTGCGGCTGGCGTTTTCATACGCTTCGCAGGCCTTTTCACGCTGTCCCATGGAGCGGAACACGTCGCCGATGATGAGCAGCACGGCCGCGGAATTGGCCTTGAGTTCCAGCGCCTGACGACAGACCTGGAGAGCGCGCAGGTTCTCTCCCTGCGAGTGCAGGGTGCGGGCCCATTCCAGCATGCGGCTCATCTTGCCGTGCGGGCGTACGGTGGCCGCCAGCCGTTCCAGCAGCTGATCTTGATTGTCGGGTTTGGCGAAAAAGGCGTCCGCGCCGGCTTCATGCAGGAGCACATAGCGTTGCTGCTCCGTTTCCGCGGCGATGAAGACGATGCGCACCTCGGGGAAGCCGTTCTTGATGAGGCGGACCATATAACTGAGGTCGCGACCCTTGAGGCTCTGCTCGATGAGCAGCAGGGGCGTCGCGTTTTCGGAGCAGACATTGCGCAGAATCCGCAGCAGCATGTCGGCATCATGGGCGATGCTGATCTTGTCGGCCGGCAGCCCGAGGTTTTCGTTCAGCACGTCCCGCAGCATATCCGTCAGCGCGACATCATCGGAAACGCAGATCAGATGGCCGCTGTCCTTGAGAAACTCGCGGATGGCGTCTTCGTACTGCTTGCTGTCCTGCGGTGCGGATTTTTCCTTGCTTATGCTCGCCTCGACCTGCCGCATCGCCATGCGCTGCGCAAGGCCCGACGTCGCGTTGGAATTTGCCATTGCTTCCTCCTGTGAGGCTTGCCGGACAATTCGTGTGTTGTCCGCCAATCCTTAGACTGGCAGATTCACTGCCCTTGCGTCAAGTAGTATACGCGCGGAATCATATACATGAGACTGGCTATCTTTTTTTCCGGCATGTACTGCACCGCCACGAGCACCTTGCCGAGATTCCAGAGGCAGGACATCTCTCCTTCCACGGCATCGGGCTTGCCGAAGCGCTGCTCCGCCATTTCCCGGACGCGCTTGCCGAAACTGGCGTCGCGGGCGGGATAGTCGATGGAGACGAAGGCCAGCGGCTGGCGGTCGCCCGGGCCGTAGCACATGGCCATCTGATCGGCGCCGGGGATGAGCTTGCCGCCCTTGTAGACGTCGCAGATGTAGCCGTCCTTTTCCCGTTCGGGCACGGCGCCGGCCTGCTTGAGCGCGGTCCGCATGGCGGCGCGGTCGACCCCGTCCAGGCGCAGGCCGAAAAGGACGGCATTCTGCGTGCGACCGGCGCTGGCGTCGGCCATTTCTTCCAGTTCCTTCATGGCGGCGGCATTGCCCTGCATGGCCGCCCCGTAAAGGAGGAGGGTGGCGCTTTCACGATTTTTTTTCACCACGCGCCCTTCGCGGTAGAAGTGGCCGAGCCGGGCAAGGGCATTGGGCTGATTGGCGGCGGCGGCCCGGCTGTACCAGGCGGCGGCTGCGGCGTCGTCCTTGCCGACGCCGTGGCCCTGTTCATAGAGCATGCCCAGATTGTACTGGGCTTCCGGCTGCCCCTTGCGGGCGGCGAGGTCGAACCAGCGGGCGGCCTCTTCGACGTCCTGGGGGATGCCGCGGCCCTGCTCGAGCATGCGGCCGAAATTGCACATGCCCGAAGGATGTCCGGCCTCGGCGGACTTGGCGTACCAGTGCAGCGCGCGGCCCACGTCCGGCTCCACGCCGAGCCCCTTGTCATAGAGGACGCCCAGATTGTTCATGGCCTGCGCGTCGCCGGCCTCGGCGGCGGGCTGCCAGAGTTGCAGGGCCAGATGGTATTCGCCGCGGCCATAGGCCGCCAGCGCCTTACGGTTGCGCTCCTCGGCGCTTTCCGTCGGCAGGGGACCCGGTGTGGCCGCGGCCGGCGTGCTGCCGGGCACGGGATTTGCCGGGGCGGCGTCGGGAGCGGCCGCCGCCGGGGCGCTGCTCCCGCCCAGCGCCGGCATGGGCTGGGCCGGGGCCGGGACGGAGTAGTCCGGCGGCTGGGGGGCGCGCGTCTGCCCGCCGACCGGCTGTGGCGGGACGGGGGCAAGGGGCGTCTGCACCTGCGGCGTCTGTACCTGCGGGCGGGCGATCTGCTGCACGGCGGCCGAAGCGCCGCCGGCGCAGGCAAGGCCGAAGCCCACCATGAGCAGCAGGCATACGCCGCCTGTGCCACGCCCCGTCTTACCATAAATGATGATGCGCGCCTTGCGGCGCGCATACCTCAAAAAACCCGTCATGGGGATTCCCTGCCTGTCAGGAGTTGATCTCGGCCCGGAATTTCCGGGAAAGCCGAAAAACCACCACGCGCCGGGGCGGCAGGGTGATGGCTTCATCCGTCTGCGGGTTGCGTCCCCGCCGGGAAGCCTTGTCATAGGATTCGAACTTGCCGAAACCGCTGATGAGCAGGGCCCTGTCCTTCTTGATGGCGTCTTTCATAATGTGCAGCAGTTTTTCCACCACATTTTTCACATCGACGCGATTTTTGTCCGTACCTTCGTAGATCCGCTCTATAATATCCGCTTTGGTCAGTGTCTTCATGGGAGAACCTCGAGAATTGGCAACTTCACAAGGGAAATCTTTTTCGATAAATTATGGCAAAAAGGCGCGTGTGGCAAGGGTTTTCTCGCTTTCCGGGCGTCTGAAGACCCTGTTCGACGTCCTCGCGTTTTCGTTTTCCCTTGTTGCCATGAGCTCATCCCGCATCGTCACCCTGTCCTGGCCGGAGGCCGCCGCGCATCCGCCCGTTTTCCCCGTGTTCCTGCCGTTTTCCGGCTGTCCCGTGCGCTGCGTCTTCTGTGCTCAGGACAGGCAGACCGGCTGCGCGCCCCGACAGGCGGCGGACGCTCTTGCCGTGGCCGGCCGCCAGTTGCGCGAACGGGCCGGGCGCGCGCATCCCGCCCCGGAGCTGGCCTTTTACGGCGGGACCTTCACGGCGCTGCCCCCGGAGGACTTTGCCGCCTGCCTGACCTTTGCGCGCATGGCCCGGCATGAGGGGCTCATCTGCGGCCTGCGCTGTTCCACCCGTCCCGACCGGCTGGCCACGGACAGGCTGGCGGCCCTGCGGGAGGCGGGCTGCGCCTGCGTGGAGCTGGGCGTGCAGAGTTTTGCCGATGACGCCCTGCACCAGAGCCGCCGCGGCTATGACGGCGAGACGGCTCGCGCGGCCTGCGCGGCGGTGCGGGCCGCGGGCATGCGGGTGGGGGTGCAGCTCATGCCCGGCATGCCCGGCTCGCGGCCGGCGCGCTTTCTGGAGGATGTGCGTCTGGCGCTGGAGCTGGGGGCGGCCTGCCTGCGTTTCTACCCCTGTCTGGTGCTGGAGGGGACGGAGCTGGCGGCACGCTGGCGGGCCGGAGGCTTTCGGCCGTGGCCGCTGTCCATGACCCTTGACGTGCTGGCCGAGGCGCTCGCGCTGGCGCAGCGGGCGGGCGTGCCCGTCATCCGCATGGGGCTTGCCCCGGAAGCGGGATTGACGGCGGCCGTGCTGGCCGGGCCGCGGCATCCGGCGCTGGGGGCCCGGGTGCAGGCGCGCTGTCTGTGGCGTCAGGTGGCGCGCTTGCTTGCGCGGGCGCGCGCCGAAGGACGGTTGGGCGGGGATGCGCCGGTGAGGCTGGTGCTGCCGCGCCGCCTGCAGGGCATGTACCGGGGGCATGCGGGCGAGCTGGCCCCGCTCTGGGCCCGGCTGGGCGTGACGCCCGCGCGTGTCCGCTTCCACGAGGGGCGGCGGGAGGTCTTTGTCGAGCGCCCGGATGTCTCGGATGACGATGCTGCAATACCGCATGAGGGATTTTGATTTGACGCGGCGGCTTTCCCGCGGCTGGCGTGGAAAGACGTGAAAATCCATACCGCCGCCGACCCCGCGTCAGAGAGGTTCCCATGCCGCAGCCCCATCCTGTCGAACCGCTTGTCCCGCGTCGTCCCCCCATCGACACGACCCTCTTCGATTTCTTCAAGATCGGCCCCGGACCGTCGAGCTCCCACACCATCGGGCCCATGAAGGCCGGCAGCGACTTCGTGGAGCGCTGCGCCGCGCTGCCGGCCGCCGCGCTGTTTTTTGCGGAAACGGCCTGCGGGAGGCCGCCTCAGGCCGTTTCGAGGCCGGCCAGCTCCTCGGGGCTCAGCCATGCCATCCATTGCCGGCTCATCCGTGCAAAGTCGTTGATGGCCAGCTCCCGCGCCCATTTCTGGGGGCTGTTGCCCTCCCAGGGCTTGGGGCCGTGAAAGTGGACGATATGGGCCGTGGCATGGCAGTCGGCATGGTAGGGCGGGCGATTCCAGCGGTCATCGAGGCGGGTGATGCGCTTGCCGAAATAGTAGTTGAGCAGCGACTGGTCGAGATTGCCGATGCGGTCGAGATTCTGCTGGCTGAAGGCCAGGAAGTGGTCAATGAGGCGCAGACGCCGCAGGCGGGCAAGATGGAAGAGCGTGACCCCGCTGGAGAACGTCCAGATGGGGAAGGGCATGGGCACGGTATAGGTGCGGCCGTCCAGGTCATAGGTCAGCTTGCTGTGCTCGTGATAAAAGGGCGTGGTGTATTCCCGGGCCATGCCCATGTAGGGCGGGCGCAGGGCAAAAAGCTCGTCCAGCGGCCGCAGGAACATGACGTCCGTGTCGCAATAGAGCACATGCTCGTCATCGGCCAGCTCGGGCAGCAGCGCCAGTTCCAGCTTGAGGAAGCAGCCCCGCGAGGCGCGGACATGCTCTCCCGCGCTTTCAAAGGAAAGACGCGGCGTGTGGCGGGCGACGGGGATGCCTTCCCGGGCCAGCAGTTCCAGCGTCGCGCGATTGTCGCCGGCATAGACGCAGAGGCAGGGGGCATCCCGCCCCATGACATGCCGCAGCGAGCGTACGGCGACCTTGAGCAGGGTCAGATAACGCGGTTTGTCATCGGTGCAGAAAACGACTTTCATCCGGCGTGTCCTGTGGACGGCAGCGGCATGCCGTCGGTTTGCAGAGCCTGGGCCAGCCGCATATGGGGCCCGGCAAAAAAAGCGGCGGCATCCTGGCGGAGGGCTTCCGTCCGTGCGGCGAGCGCCGGTTCTCCGGCGTCCAGCCATTCCGCCTGGAGGGCCCGGAGGCGTGCTTCGCGCGCTTCGGGCGTGATCAGATAGCCCGCCAGCTCTTCCCGCAGCAGGGCGATGGTCCGGGCATCTTCCGGGGCCATGCGGAGGACGAAGGCCAGCAGGGGCAGCAGGGTTTCAGGCGAACTGTGCAGGCGTGCGGCCAGCGTCAGGGTCTCCAGCGCGTCGCCGGGCCTGCCCTGCGCCTCCTGCTGCCGGGCCAGCAGCAACAGGCCTTCCTGCCAGAGGGGTTCGCCCCGCACGGCCTCGGTCAGCGCGGCGAGGCCCTCTCTGGCCTGCCGCAGCAGACGGAGCCGGACCGTCGGGGGGAGGCCCGGCGCAAGGGTCAGCCAGGGCGAAAGTTCCGGCTGATAGCCGTCGTCCCGCCAGCGGGCCGGTTCGTCCATACGCAGCAGATGGCGGCACTGTCTGAAGCAGCGGGCGCTGTTGGCCGCCTCACTGTCCCGCCGGCCTTCGCTCCGGCCGGCCAGATGGATGATGCGCGCCTCGGGGATGACGCGCTGGTGCAGGTCTTCGCGGCAGAGACGCGCGCAGAACTCCACGTCCTCAAAGCCGTTGATGAAGCCCTCATCCAGTCCCCCCAGCGCCAGATAGCGCTGTCGGGGGATGAGCAGGGCGGCTCCGGTGATGATCTGCAGGCGGCGGGGCCGGCTGACGACGGGATGCCGTTCGGGCAGATATTCGTACAGATGGCTGACGCGGCTGCCCTGCGAGAGGACGACGCCGAGGTGCTGCACCCTGTGCAGGCCGTCCTTGTCCGGGGGATAGAGCAGCAGGGGGCCGGCCGCGCCGAGCCGCGGGTCCTCGTCAAAGGCGCGCAGCAGCGGGGCCGCCCAGCCCGGCTGGGGAAGGGTGTCGTTGTTGAGCAGCAGGAGCCAGTCGCCCCTGGCCTGCGCCGCGGCGATATTGTTGGCTCCGGCATAGTTGCGGTTGACCGGCTGCGGCAGATAGCGGAAGCGTTCGCCGAACAGACTGCGGCCCAGCGCCGGGCAGGCCTGGGGCGTCGCGTCCGTGGAGGCATTGTCCACCACGAGGACTTCCGTGTCGTCGCCGGGGTTGCTGGCCGCCAGGGCCTCCAGACAGGAGCGGGTCAGCTCCCAGTTGTTGTAGACGGGGATGAGGACGGAGATCACGGGGCAGCTCACAGCGGCACGGCCGATGGTCAGAAAGGCAGGAAACGGCGTTCCCCGCCCACCACGATGCCGCTTTCCCGGTAGCCGTAGCTGCGGGCATAGCGGGCCAGCTCGTCGAACTGTCCGGCCACGTCTTCCGGCCGGTGCGCGTCCGAGGCCAGCGAGATGCGGACATCCTCACGAGCGGCGATGTCCATGATCATGGGGCCGGGGTAGGGCTCGCAGAAAGGCTGCCGCAATCCGGCGGACGAGACCTCCAGCAGGACGTTGTTCTGCCGCAGGGCCTGCATGGCCTCGCCGATGACCAGACGGCTCAGCGGCTGGTACAGCCACTCCTGGAAGAGATCGAAGCAGTGCAGCTTGATGAAGTCGGGGTGGGAGGCGATGTGGATGAGGCCGCTGCGGGCCATGTCCGCCATCGCCTGGTAGTAGGCTTCGAAACGGCGGAAGGCTTCCTCCACGGGACAGTCCCAGTTGGCGTTGAAGCCGATGGACATCTCATCCAGGAAGTGGAGCGAGCCGATGACGTAATCAAAGGGTTTGCCGGCCAGCAGATCGCGCATGTACGGCATATTGGAGGGTATCCAGTCCAGCTCGATGCCCAGCAGCAGCCGCGGCGAGCCTTCCCGCCGGGCGAGGGCCAGCACCTCGTCGCAGAGGGCGGGGAAGTCCTCAGCGAAATGCTCCTGATAAAGCCGGCAGGAAAAGCCGGGCGGCAGCGGGCTGTGTTCGGAGATGCCCAGATATTCCAGGCCGGCCGCACGCGCGGCGGCGTACATCTCTTCCACGGTGGCCACGCCGTGGGAGACCTTGGTGTGCGTGTGCAGATCCGCAAGAATCATGCTTCCTCCGCAGGGGCGGCGCGGTCCGGCGCCGGGCAGGGGTGAGGGGAGAGGATGCCGGCCGGCCCGGAGGCGGCATCGGCGAGCAGGCGGCGCGCCTGCGCCACATCCTGGCCGATCTGCCGTATGAGGGCGTCCGGGCCGTCAAAACGACGCTCCTCGCGCAGGCGGGTCACGAATCCCAGCCGCAGCGTCCGGCCGTAAAGGTCGCCGTGCGCGTCCAGGAGAAAGCTCTCAATGCTGAGTTTCGCGCCGCCAAAGGTGGGATTGTGCCCGATATTGGTCACGGCCTGCCGCGTACCGGGCAGATCGTCCACTTGCGCCAGCGTGGCGTAGACGCCGGGCGGCGGCAGCAGGGTGTCCGGCAGGCCCATGTTGGCCGTGGGGAAGCCCAGCCCCGTGCCGCGTCCCATACCGTGCGTGATGGGGCCTTCGACGCTGTGCCAGGTCCCCAGCAGGGCCGCGGCCGTCTCCACGTCGCCTTCAGCCACGCAACGGCGGATGCGCGAGGAGCTGACGATGCCGCCCAGATGCCGCACGGGGGCCAGCTGCTCCACCTGGAAGCCGTATCGTGCGCCCAGGCCGCGCAGCACGTCGGGGCCGCCGCTGCGCCCTCTGCCCAGCGAAAAGTCATGGCCGATGAGCAGATGCCGCACATCGAGCGGCATGAGATGCCGGCGGACGAATTCCTCGGGCGCGGTGATGGCCAGATCAGGGGTGAAGGGGAGTTCCAGCAGTTCGTCCACGTCCAGCGCCAGGATGCGGCGGCGGCGTTCCGCACGGCTGGTCAGGGGCGGCGGAGCCTGCCCGCCGCCGAGCACGGCGCGCGGATGCGGCCAGAAGGTCAGCACGAGGCAGCGTTGTCCGCTGGCGCGGGCCACGGCGCAGGTACGCCGGATCAGGGCCTGATGCCCCAGATGCACGCCGTCGAAATTGCCGATGGTCAGGGCGGCTGGCGGACGCCTTGCTGTCCGGGCAGTGGACGGGGACGGGAAATCTGTTGCGGACATGGTCAGATGAGACGCCGGAAAATATCGGTGTAGGCCTTGCGGATGATCAGGGCGAGCTTGAGTTGCAGGGAGCGGGCATCCTTTTCGTTCAACTGGCAGAGGGAGCAGAAATGGCGGGCGACTTCCGTGAAGTCGCTTTCCCGGGTGACGCGCATCATATCCCAGTATTGCTCCGCCCGTTCCAGCATCTGCGGCGTCTGTTTGTCCCTGTGCCGTTCCCGGTAGGAACGGCGGAAGGCCTCCAGCATGGCGTCGGCATCCTGCGGGAAGGAGCGCCCCAGGGCCAGCCGCCAGAGCGCCACATAAAGGCCGCGCCACTCCTGCAAAAGCTGCTTGCGGCGGGTGAAATGCAGCCGTCCCACGCCCATGAGGTGCAGATGGGCCGTGAAATCGGTATCATCCAGCAGAACGGCAAAGTTGTCCAGCGCCTCCTGCACGAAGTTCTGATGGGAGGTTACGTCAGCCGCTTGTGCCATCGCCTGTCAGCCTCATTCTGTCTGCGCGGGGGGCGTCGGCTCCGTCGGGGCGGCCTCCGCCGGCGTCCTGCCGCCACGGCCGCGACGACGGCGGCCGGAACGGCTGCGCGATGCGTGCGGCGTCCCGTCGGCGTCATTGGCGGGGGAGCCCTCTCCGGCATCCTGCCGGGCGGGGGCATCCTGCCGGGGGGCGGCCTCGCCGTCCCGATCCCGCCGGGAGGAGCGCTTGCGCCGCGAGCGGCCGGACCGGCCCTCCCCGTCGGTGCGCTGTTCCGGCAGGCCCTCGGGGAAACGGCTTTCCCGCAGGCTCTGCTGATGGCAGGCATCCAGCAGCATGGCCAGCATGAGCTCGCCGTCCCCGCCGTCGTCCTGGTCGGTCAGACTGCGTACCAGCGGCGCATAGCGGGCGACGCGCAGGCGTTCAAGCCCGTTGAGCTTGCGGAAGCGGGCTTCCAGCTCGGTCAGCAGGCGGGCCCCGGCCACGGCGGCCACATCGTCGTCCGTGGGGGCGGGCATCTCGGTGAGATTGATCTTGAAATGCCGGGCGATGCGTTCCAGCTCCATACGCTGCATGACGTCCACGAGCGAGATGACGGTCCCCGCCGCTCCGGCACGGCCCGTGCGCCCGGCGCGGTGGATATAGCTTTCGTGATCTTCCGGCGGTTCATAGAGGAAGACGTGGGACAGCGCGGGGATGTCGATGCCGCGCGCCGCGACGTCCGTGGCCACGAGGTATTGCAGCGCGCCGCGGCGGATCTTGTCCAGCACGGCTTCGCGACGGCTCTGGGAAAGGTCGGCGGAGAGCTCGTCCGCGCAGTAGCCGAAGCCCTGCAGGACACTGGTCACATAATGGACGTTGGCCTTGGTATTGCAAAAAATGATGGCCGAAGCCGGATTTTCCGTCTCCAGCAGGCGTACGAGCAGCCTGTCCTTTTCCATGGGGCGGCAGGCGCAGAACAGATGCTGCACCTCGGCCACATGCACCTCCTTGCGGGACAGGGAGAGCATGGCCGGATACTGCATGAATTCACCGGCCAGCCGCAGCACATGCGGCGGATAGGTGGCCGAGAACATGCAGGTATGCACGCGGCGGCGCGGCAGATGGCGCTGTACTTCCTTCATGTCGGGGTAAAAGCCGATGGAGAGCATCCTGTCCGCCTCGTCGAAGACCAGCAGGCGCAGATGTTCCAGCGAGAGCGTGCGCCGGAGCAGGTGGTCGAGCACGCGTCCGGGCGTGCCCACGATGAGCTGTGCGCCGTCGCGCAGGGCGTCCACCTGCTTCTTGTACCCAACGCCGCCGTACACGGCCGCCGGGCGGATCCCCGTGTCGGCAAAGAGGGTGCGGGCCTCGTGCTCCACCTGCACGGCCAGCTCGCGCGTGGGCACGAGCACAAGGGCCTGTGCGTTCTGCTGCCGTGCGTCCAGGCGGGGCAGCAGGGGCAGCAGATACGCGCCCGTCTTGCCGCTGCCGGTGCGGGACTGCACCATGATGTCCCGGCCGGCCATGAGATAGGGCAGGGCAAGGGACTGCACGGGCATGAGGCTCGTCCAGCCCGCCCGGCCGCAGGCGTCGCGCATGGCGTCGGGCAGATCTTCCAGGCTGACGCGGGGCAGGGCATCTTCCGGTTCGATGACGGAGATGTGTTCCTCGATCAGGGCGGCGGCATCGGCGGGCGCGGATGCCCCGGGGCCGGCTTCGTGTGACAGTTCGGACATGGATTTCTCGGCGCTGGGCGCGGTTATGGTAAGAAGTGCACCGCTCTGTATGGCACAGATATGCCGGCTTCGCAAGCTGTCGCGCGCTCGTTCCGGCCTGTGAAAAAAGACTTGCAATTGCCGCACGCCGGGCCTATCGTACACCTGTTCCGGCTGGGGGAGCCCACTTGACGGCTGAGAAAGGGTGTGAGCGCCCTGACCCCTAGGACATGCGGATGCATGTTCCTGCACCTGACGCAGATAGTGCTGACGAAGGGAAGCTGGCGACCCGCTTGCCGGGTCTGCGCGTCGCCCGCTTCCCGTTGCTGGATGCGGGTATTTTTTTTGCCCGCTGTCCCGCCATCCCTCAGGATACGCCGGGAAACGGCGAATGCGCAAAAGGACGCCCCGCGCGCCTGGCCGGGCGGGGCGATGACCCGGGAGGAGTCACCATGCTGCTTACCGTCAATGGGGAACAGGGAGACTACGCCGACGATCTGACCGTGGCGGGCCTGCTGGATCAGCGCGGCCATGATGCGGCTGTCGTGGTGGTGGAGCGCAACGGCGGGATCGTGCCGGCTGCCGACTTCGCCACGACGCGGCTGGAAGCGGGAGACGTGCTCGAACTGGTGCAGTTCGTGGGCGGAGGCTAGCCTCTCGTCGCGGTCGGAACAGGAATCGACGCCGCCTCGGGCGGCGGGGCCGCCATGTCCTCCCGCACGGGATGACGGCCGGCTGATGCGCCCCCCCGGGCGCAGGATCGCTGCGGGTTTAGGAGTAAGAACAGTGGAAGACAAATTCATCCTTGGCGGCGTGGAACTCAAAAGCCGCCTCTTCATCGGCACGGGCAAATACAGTGCGGACAACCTCATCCCCGCCGTGTGCGAGGCCAGCGGCGCGGAAGTGATCACCGTGGCCATGCGCCGCGTGGAAAAGGGCCAGCAGGGCATCGTGGCCCATATCCCCAGGAGCATGCGCCTTTTGCCCAACACCTCCGGGGCCCGTACCGCCGATGAGGCCGTGCGCCTGGCCCGTCTGGCCCGCGCCGCCGGCTGCGGCGACTGGATCAAGATCGAGGTCATCTCCGACGTGCGCCACCTCCTGCCCGACGGCTACGAAACGGCCAAGGCCACCGAAGCCCTGGTCAAGGAAGGCTTTACCGTCCTGCCCTACATCAATCCCGATCTCTATGTGGCCCGCGCCTGCGTGGATGCCGGCGCCGCCGCTGTCATGCCCCTCGGTGCGCCCATCGGCACCAACCGCGGCCTGCGTACCAAGGAAATGATCGGCATCCTCATCGACGAACTGGATGTGCCGGTCGTGGTGGATGCGGGTATCGGACGTCCCTCGCAGGCCTGCGAAGCCATGGAAATGGGCGCGGCGGCCTGCCTCGTCAATACGGCCATCGCTTCGTCCGCCGACCCGGTGCGCATGGCCGCCGCCTTCCGCGCCGCGGTGGAAGCGGGCCGCAATGCCTGGCTGGCCGGCGCGGGGGCCGTCAAGGCGCCCGGCGAAGCCGCCGAAGCCTCCTCGCCGCTCACCGGTTTCCTGCGCTAGGCTGGAGGAGGTCCCGTCATGGAAAATTTTGAACAGTTCCTGGCAAAATGGCCGCGCGAACGGCGTGCCCGCATCGCCGAAAACGCCACCGAAGAACAGGTGCTCGTCGCCCTGCGCAAGGATACCCTCCAGCCCGAGGACTTCCTGGTCCTGCTCTCCCCGGCGGCCGCCCCGCATCTGGAGGATCTGGCCCAGCGCGCCCATGAGCTGACTTTGCGCTATTTCGGCCGGGCCGTGAACCTCTTCACCCCCCTGTATATCTCGGACGTCTGCACCAACCAGTGCCGGTACTGCGGTTTCAACGCCAAGAATACCCAGCCCCGCCGCCATCTGAACATGGATGAGATCGAGGCCGAGGCCCGCGTCATTGCGGACATGGGCCTCCAGCATATCCTCTTGCTCACCGGCGACGCGCGCAAGCTCTCCTCGCCCGAATACATCGCTGATGCCGCCCGCCGCATCAAACCCCTGTTCGCGTCCGTCGGCGTGGAGGTCTACTCCCTGACCGAAGACGAATACCGCCTGCTCATCGCCGCCGGCGTGGACAGCATGACCATGTTCCAGGAGACCTACAACCCCGAACTCTACGACTGGCTGCACCCGGCCGGCCCCAAGAAGGATTACTCCTTCCGCCTCAATGCGCCGGAACGCGCCGCCCGCGCGGGCATGCGCTCCCTCGGCGTGGGCGCGCTGCTCGGGCTCGACGAGTTCATCCAGGACGCCTTCTGCACCGGCCTGCACGCCTGGTGGCTCATGCGGCATTACCCCGGCGTGGACGTGGGCATCTCCATCCCGCGCATCTGCTCGCACGAGGGCAGCTTCGACATCCCCCATGCCGTGGGTGACCGGCAGTTCGTGCAATACGTCACGGCCATGCGCTGCTTCCTGCCCCGGTCCGGCATCACCTGTTCCAGCCGGGAAAGCGCCTTCATGCGCGATCACCTCATCCCCCTGGGCGTGACCCGCGTGTCCGCCGGCGTCTCCACCGCCGTGGGCGGACGCGCCACCGAGGCCGACAACTCCGGCCAGTTCGACATCACCGACCACCGCAGCGTGGAAGAAATGACAGCCGCCCTGGCCGGCATCGGCTATCAGGCCGTCGTCAAGGACTGGGAAGATCCCACCACGACCCACGCCTGATCCCAGCCGTCGCCTTTCCTTATGCACCGCCCCTGTGCCGTCCCGTACGGCACGGGGGTCTTTTTTTCTTGCGGGGGGAAGGAAGGGGGCTTTTTTGCAAAAAAGCCCCCTTCCTTCCCCCCGCGCCCCCCATCCATCCCGCAAAAAACCTTGCCAGGGAGGATGGCGGGCAACCGTCCCGCGCAGGCTGCCCCTTCGACCGACAGTCTCCCGGTGACATGACGAGGAAACGCCCTCACCTCGACGCCTTTTTCCTCATCTTCCCGCCGCCCGTCATCTCTGGCCGCGACTCAGAAAGGGCCGTCGCCCGCCGGATGCCCGTCAACGCTGGCTGCCCCAGGCGGGGATGGGGGTCGCAGGGGGCAAGGGGCTGGCAAGCCCCTGTCCCCTGCCGCATCTCTGCTGTCGATGCCCGTAAGGCTCCTTCGTCGCCTGACGGTCACGGCCCTGCGGGCCGCCATTCGGTCGCCCGCCGCGCAGGCGACCACGCCTGCATGCCGGGCAACATCCGCCAGCCTCTGGTGCGATAAAAAATAAAGCTCCTGTCCCTTTGGTTGCCGCAGGAGGACAGTCCGAGGATACCCAGCGTCAGAAAACAAGTTCCCGCCTGCCGCGACGCCTTTTTTCTCATCTTCGCGCTGTCCGTCATCTCTGGCCGCGACTCAGAAAAGGACGCCTTCCTGCCCCAGCCCCTATTCAAAGACGAACCTTCCGGCCCCATGCGCCTTTCGTCATCTTGTCCCACGGCGTCAGCGCGTCATGGCGCGGAGGAGATCGCCGCCCCGTCGGGGCGGCAGCTCCGACGCCGCCCGGTCGCTCGTGCCGCGCAGTGCGCGGGACAGCGGGAGGGCGATGCCCTATGACGCGCGACAGGGAGGAGAACAGGGCAGGGCCGCCGCCCGCCGGATGCCCGTCAACGCTGGCTGCCCCAGGCGGGGATGGGGGTTGCAGGGGGCAAGGGGCTGGCAAGCCCCTGTCCCCTGCCGCCCGCCGCGCAGGCGACCACGCCTGCATGCCGGGCAACATCCGCCCGCCCCCAGCGCCAAAAAACAAGAACTACCTCCCACCTGTCGCCGCATATCATTTTGCTGGTACTACAGCCTTCCCTGTATGATGTATCTTCCCTCACCTCGACGCCTTTTTCCTCATCTTCGCGCTGCCCGTCATCTCTGGCCGCGACTCAGAAAGGGACGCCTTCCTGCCCCAGCCCCATTCAAAGAAGAACCTTCCGGCCCCATGCGCCTTCCGTCATCTTGTCCCACGGCGTCAGCGCGTCATGGCGCGGAGGAGATCGCCGCCCCGTCGGGGTGGCAGCTCCGACGCCGCCCGGACGCTCGTGCCGCGCAGTGCGCGGGACAGCGGGAGGGCGATGCCCTATGACGCGCGACAGAGAGGAGAACAGGGCAGGGCCGCCGCCCGCCGGATGCCCGTCAACGCTGGCTGCCCCAGGCGGGGATGGGGGTTGCAGGGGGCAAGGGGCTGGCAAGCCCCTGTCCCCTGCCGCATCTCTGCTGTCGATGCCCGTAAGGCTCCTTCGTCGCCTGACGGTCACGGCCCTGCGGGCCGCCATTCGGTCGGCGCAGGCGACCACGCCTGCATGCCGGGCGAAGCCGCCATCTGCCGGCGCAATAAAAAACGAAAAGCTGCACTTGCCTTTCCCCTCCTTGCCCGTGCTGTGGACCGCAATAGAAACTGTTTGATTGAACAAGCTATCTTCTGGACAATGCCGGCGCAAAGGCGCACAGTAGGCCATCCAATTTGGGAGGGATGTCATGCTGGTTGCGGTCTGGGCCGTGTTGCCGGTCTTTCTGATCATCGGTATGGGGGTTTTTTTGCGGGCGCGGGATCTGCTGCCCGACAGTACCGGCAAAGTGCTGGGGCTGTATGTGCTCAGGCTGGCCCTGCCGCTGCTGCTCCTGCATGTCATGGCGCAAGCCGACCGAAACGCGCTGGCGCACGGCGGCTTCTGGCTGGGCGCGCTGGGCGCGCCGTTGGGCTGCTACGCGCTGGGCTACTGGGCGGACAGACTGTTCTGTCGGCGCGGCGCAGGCGCTGCGGTTATCTCGGGGCTGGGCTGTAGCGCCTGCAATGCGGCCTTTGTGGGCCTGCCCATTGTGGAAAGCCTTTTTCCCGGCAATACCGAGGCACTGGTGGTGGCGGGCCTGATGACGCTGACGCCCAATGTGGTGGTCATCGTGGGTCAGGTGCGGCTGGATCTGCTCAACGGCGCGACGGCCTGGGAGGAGGGGCAAAGCCGGGCCTGGATTCTTTTCCGGGCGCTGGTGCTGGGCAATCCCATTCTGCTGTCCACGGTGGCCGGTCTGGGACTGGCGATCGGGGGCGCGGGGCTCTGGACGCCGCTTGACAGGGCCTGCGCGCTGGTGGGTTTTACGGCGGCTCCGTGCATGCTCATCGCATTGGGGTTCGATCTCGGTCAGAAACTGCGGCTGGCCCTGACCCGCAGCGTGGGCCACGCCATCTGGCGTCAGGTCTGGCTGGTCAGCTGCAAGCTGGTACTCTGTCCGCTGCTCTGCTGGCTGATCATGGCGCCGCTGGATGTGGAGCCCCTCTGGCTGGGAGTGGGCGTGCTCATGAGCGCAACGGGCACGGCGCTGGTGGCCTCCGTGCTGGCGCAGGTCTACAACGCCCTGCCGGAAGAGGCGGCTTTTACCGCCGTCCTCAGTAACGGGGCCAGCCTCGTCACATTGACGCTCTGCATCCTGTTGCTGCAATCCAGCGGCTATTTTTAGAACATTTTGCCATTGAAAAAGGCCAAATACGAGGCGGCGGCACAGCGCCGCCCGGCCAAAGCCAAGCGGAAAAACCGCGTTTTTTCCGCGAAATGCCAGGCCGTATGGTTTGAAACGCAAAACGTTCCAAACGGAAAACGCTTTAGACTGGAAGCTCCTGTCTTCTGACTGTCCACGGAGGCATGACGCCATGCGCGCCATGCCTCCTCGCGTTTTTCGGCGCGGTCAAAGGCGGGGGCGTGCCTCCAGTGTATTATTGTGAGTATTTTCACAATAGGTGTTTATCTATGCTTGTATTTCACAGTGTAACAGCCGTTGAGCTGGCTGGGGAGATGAGAAAAAAATAGTGGTTGCTCAAATCAAAGGAAAATGCCTTGCCTTCTGTCTGTATATTCCGTATCGTCATCGGAAGGAAAAAAATACTTTTTTTCACAATCCAACAGAAATGAGGTGTGCCATGATCCGTAGAACTTTTCTGAAAAGCGCCTTTGCCACAGCCGTCCTGTTGGGCTCGTCCTCCACTGGGCTGTTCGCCTCCCAAAACAGTGTTCGCGTGTATGTGGGCGGTCCGATCTTCACGATGAACAAGAAAAACGACATCGTGGAAGCGCTAGCCGTCAAGGGGGACACCATTCTTGCCGTGGGCAAGCGTGCCGATGTGCTGAAAGCCGCCGGCAGCGATGCGGAGATCGTGGACCTCAAGGGGCGTGTCCTGATGCCGGGCATGATCGACGGACATAGCCATTTCCCCGATACTTCCCGCCGGAACATACTGATGGTGAACCTCAATGTGCCGCCTTTGGGGCCGGTGACGTGTATCGCCGACATGCAGCGTCTGCTCAAGGAGCGTGCTGCTGAAACGCCTAAGGGGCAGTGGGTCATCGGCTACAACTACAATGACCTGGCCATGAAGGAACAGCGCCATCCCACCCGCGCTGAATTGGATGCCATCTCCACTGATCATCCCATCTTCATCCGGCATGTGACCGGGCATCTTGGCGTTGCCAACTCGAAGGCGCTGGAGCTGGCGAATATTACGGAAAAAACGCCCGATCCCGCTGGCGGACGCTACCGGCGTGATGCCGACGGCAAGCTGGACGGCGTTCTGGAAGGGCCGGCGGCGCGCGCTCCCATCGACAAGCTCATGCCGAAGCTGACCCCTGAGCAGGAGCTGCAGGCCATCGCGATGGACAGCATGATGTATGCGGCGGCGGGGGTGACCACAGCCAATAACGGCGGCAGTCCCTCCATAGATGAACATTTCCTGAAGGCCAGCCGTAGCGGAGACCTCAAGATCCGCGTGGTCATCTGGCCCAACGGACGCAACGCCAAGCTCATCGAAAGTTACGGCAAGAAGCGCCAGGGAACGCAGCTGGACGCCGAAGGCAAGGTCGTCCTCGGCCCTGTCAAGCTCTTTGCCGACGGCAGTCCGCAGGGTTATACGGCGTGGTTCTCCAAGCCCTACTACAAGCAGCTGCCGGGCAAGCCGGCGGACTATCGCGGTTTCCCGGTCTTCAAAAACCGTGATGAGCTTTTTGCCCTGGTGCAGAAGTTGCATGACGACGGCTGGCAGATCACCACGCATACCAACGGCGACCAGGCCATCCAGGATATGATCGACGCCTATTCCGCCGCGTTGAAAGCCAATCCGCGCAAGGACCATCGCCATATCCTCAACCATTGCCAGTTCTGCCGTCCCGACCAGGTGGACGCCATTGCCGAAATGGGCTTCGTGCCCTCCTACTTCGTGACGCATACCTGGTTCTGGGGCGACATTCACCGCGACATGGTGGCCGGGCCCGAACGCGCGGCCCACATCAGCCCCCTCAAGGCGGCGCTGGACAAGGGCATCACCTTTGCCCTGCACAACGACACCCCGGTGACGCCCATCAGCCCGCTCATGGACGTGTTCTCCGCCGTGACCCGTCTGACCTCCTCCGGCAAGGTGCTGGGCCCGGATCAGCGCATCACGGTTATGGAAGCCCTGCGCGGCGTCACCATCAACGGCGCGTACATGCAGCGGCTGGAAGACAAGATCGGCTCGCTGGAAAAGGGCAAGCTGGCCGACCTCGTGATCCTGGACAAGGACCCCACCAAGGTCGCCCCCGAGACCCTCAAGGACATCAAGGTGGATGAGACCATCGTGGGCGGCCAGACCGTCTACAAGCGCGCCTGATCCGCCGTCACTGATCCCTGTTGAAGCGTCCCCCTTCCGGCATGTGGCCCAGCCCTTGCCGGGAGGGGGGACTTGTCATCTGAGGGGCGACCCCGGCGCAGGCGGAAACGCAGTGCCGCGCTGCACGAACTTGTTGGAAAAACTGCACTTTTTCGTAAAGCGACAGGCGCACGGTGGAACATGTCCCAATGAGCGCAACACTGTTACGGTCTTGCGGAAACTGGCCTGACAGCCCTCGCGAACTTTTTGCGGAGAAGCCCCGGGCGTTGCTTCGCTCTGCTAAAAGCGCGCTGGGGAAGGGATGGGGGGCTTGGGGGGAAGGGGAACCCCTTCCGCGCCGGCGGAGGGGTTCCCCTTCCCCCCCAAGAGCAAATCCTGAATACCTCAAGGCGGGGAGCGGCGTCTCTCAGGCCTCGATGGTATGCAGCGTGTACTGGCGGGTGCCCAGACCGATGCGTTCGGCGTGTTCGAGCTGGCTTGCGCCGTGGGTATCGGGATGGATGTCGGTGAAGCAGTCGCCGTGGCTGCGCTCGCACTGGCCGAGGCGGCTGGAGGCGATGACCGGCGCGGCGTTGACGGCGTCGATGCAGGCCTGGTCCAGCGCCACGGGGTCGGGGGAGGCAAAGATGCCGATATCCGGCACGATGGCCGCATCATTGCCGCCGTGGCAGTCGCAGCAGGGCGAGATGTTGTTGGCGATGCTGATGTGGAAATGCGGGCGGCCATGCAGGACGGCTGCGGCGTATTCGGCCATGCGGGCATTGAGGATGTCGCTGGCGGCGTCGATGGGGCTGGCGATGGCGTCATGGTTACAGATGCCGATGCAGCGGCCGCAGCCCACGCAGGCCTCCTGATCGATGCGGGCCTTGTGCTGTGCATCCCAGCCGATGGCCTGCTGGGCGCAAAAGCGCATGCAGGCCCCGCAGCTCCGGCATTTTTCCGTGGTGACTTCGGGCTTGCTGCAACTATGCATGGCCATCTTGCCGGCCCGGCTGCCGCAGCCCATGCCCACGTTTTTGATGGCGCCGCCGAAGCCCGTGCGTTTGTGTCCCTTGAAATGATTGAGGGAAATGAAGACGTCGGCATCCATGATGGTGCGCCCAATGCGGGCCGTCTGGAAGATTTCCCCGTTGGGCACGGGGACCTCCACATCGTCCGTGCCCTTGAGACCGTCGCCGATGAGCAGCTGACAGCCCGTGGAAAGGGGGCTGAAGCCGTTTTCCTGCGCGGCGGCAAGGTGTTCGAGGGCATGCTTGCGCCGCCCCACATAGAGCGTGCTGCAATCCGTGAGGAAGGGCAGGCCGCCCCGTTCACGGATCATGTCGGCCACGCAGCGGGCGAAGTTGGGCCGCAAAAAGGCCAGGTTCCCCGGTTCGCCGAAGTGCATCTTGATGGCGACGAATTTCCCGGCCACTTCCAGCGCATCCAGCCCCGCGGCCCGCAGCAGCTTCTTCATCTTGGTCAGCAGGCTGTAGTCCACGGGACAGCGCATGTCCGTGAAGTAGACGTCGGCAACGGACTGGGCGGCGTTCATTGCTGCTGCTCCTGCTTGTGGATCAGGCCTGCCGTATAGGCCTTGGCCACCTCCCCGCCCAGCCGGTAGTAGCGGCGGCCGGCCGCGTCGTACACCAGCGGGTCGACTTTGGCGATGTCCGGCTGATCCCCGTCCATGCAGCTTTCTAGGGCGCTCACGTTGCAGATTTCGCCGATCATCAGCGTATGGCTGGGCAGCTCCACATGTTGCAGCAGGCGGCATTCCAGCACGATGGGGCATTCCCCGGCGTAGGGGGCATCCACACGCTGGCTGCGGCAGAGGGTAAGGCCGGCGGCGGCGAATTTGTCCACCGTGCGGCCGCAGGTGATGCCGGCAAAATCCGCCTGCGCGGCCATCGCCGCGGAGGGGATGCCCAGCGTGAAGGCCTTGCGCCGGAGGAGCGGGTCATGCGTCCAGCGGGACGGGCGTATGGACACGCTGACGCAGGGCGGCGCGGAATTGCAGATGCCGCCCCAGGCGGCCGTCATAAGGTTCGGGCGGCCTTCGGCGTCGTAGACGCCCACAAGCAGGGCCGGCATGGGATAGGTGAGAGGGCGCGGGCCAAGATCGCGGCGAGACATGGCGGGACTCCTTGCAAGGGTTGGCCGGCAGGGGACGCGGGCGCGTCCGCGGGCGGCGGAGAGCGTATCCTTTTCTGCTACCGCGCCGCCCGGCAACTGTCCAGCCCGTGGTGGCCCGCCGTGTCCCGTCGTCGACACGGGCCGGCACAGCCGCATGCCGGGCGCGCGGGCCCTCCTCAGCGGGGTTCCCGTTCCTTGCCGCTGATCTCCGCCACTTCGATGCAGAGCACGTTGACCTGTCGCAGCATGGCGTCGGGAGCGGGGCGAGGACAGCGCGCCGCATAGCGCAGGCTCAGGGCATCCAGGGCCCGGCGCTTCTCGTCGGTGTCGGTCACGACGCGGATGCGCCCGCAGCCGCTGACGCTCTTGTACCAGGTGGTGCTCTGTTCCCGGTCGATGGTCACGTCCAGTGCGGCGGCAAAGCCCACACGATCGTCCTGCCGGAGCAGATCGAGCTTGCGGCCCGTGAAGCCGCAGTGCAGATACAGGCGGCCCTCAAGCCAGACGAAGTTGAGGGGCAGCACATACGGGAATTCCCCGCCGGAAAAGCTGACGAAGATTTCGTCGGCGCGCTGGAAGAAGGCATCCAGCCAGGCGGGGTCGTAGCGAAGTTGTCTTTTCATAAGGCTATGCTCCATACGGGAAGGGAGAGGGGAAAAGTGGTTTCGTGGATGCCGACATTATCAAACTATGCTCCGTACGTCAAGGGAGAGGGGGCAGGGCCGGCGGGATCGCCTGGGGGGCAAGGGCGGCCAGCACGGCCCGCCAGCAGGCGCAGGCGGCGGCGATATCGCCGGCATCCGGGTGGCGGGCGGCTTCGGCCAGACGGGCGGCGCGTCCCTCGGTCATGGGGTGTGTGCCCTTGCGGGCGGAGGCGGCCAGCACATGCGGACTGACCCTCCCCTGACAGAGGAATTCGCCCACGATCCGGTTGCCGTTGGCCGTCAGCAGGGCCCGGGCCCCCTCGAGACAGCGGCTGGCGTGGGGCGAATGGGGCCAGGCCCCCAGTGTGCCGAAAAGAAAGATATGCTTGGCACGGATGCCGGCCCAGCAGCGCTGCGCGCGAGCGTCCGGCAGGCCCTTTCGTACCCAGAAGCCCAGAGCAAGCAGATCGTATGCCGTGGTGTCGGGCTGCTGCGTCACGCTGAAGAGCGGGAGATGCCCCAGGGTGAGCGCTTCGGCCAGCCGGCGGGTATTGCCCGTCACCGAGGAGTAGATCACGGCCGCGCGCGGTGCGGGGACAGGCGGGACGAAGGGCGCGGGCCCGCCGTCAGCATCCGTCAGCAGGCAGCGCACATGCGGTCGGGAGCTCTTCTCCATATCCGGCGGGCGGCGGACGGGCGGCGCGGCGGCATCAGTCATGGGCGCTGCGCTCCAGGATCTGGCGTTGCAGGATCTCCACCCGGCGGCGCTCCAGCCGGATGATGCCCGCTCGGGCAAGGCTGTTGAGCTCACGGCTGAGGCTTTCGCGGCTGACGCCCAGCAGGCGCGCCAGCAGTTCCCGCGTGCCGGAAAGATGGAGCGTGGCGCTTTTTTCCATCCGGCTCCGGTGCAGCAGCCAGGCGGCCACCCGCCGCGAAACGGAAATGACGCCCTGCGAACTGACGATCTTGTTGATGAACAGACGCTGCCGGTGCGCCAGCACGGACAGCAGATAGGCCGCCAGCGCCGGATTGCGTGACAGGCAGCGCAACAGGGCTCCCTTTTCCAGCCAGAGCACGCGTCCGGCCGTCACCATGACGGCCGAGGTGGGCACGCCCCCGGTATAGTAGAGGGCCGCCACATCGCAGAACGCGCCGGGACGCAGCAGGTGCAGCACATATTCGCGGCCCTGCGGCCCGGCCTTGATCAGCTTGACTTCGCCGGACAGCAGAAAGGGCAGGAAGGCCACCTCCTCCCCCTCATGGTACAGGGATTCCGCGGCGCCCATATCCTGCAGGCGGGCTCTGGCGGCCAGTTCCGGCCAGTCGGCGGCGTCCAGCACATCGGCAAGATCCCGCTGGTGCAGGGCGGCGCGCAGACGGCTTTCGGGAGAGGTGGCGGTATGGGGCATGGCGGACTCTTTCGCAAGGGCGGCGTGATGCGCTGTCTGAGGAAGGAGCGCGGCGGCCCCGGGCAGGGCCGCCGCGCCGTGGGGGGGAGGGATCAGCCCAGGATGGCCTTGAGGTCCTCGTCCGGGCTGCTGATGGGGGCGATGCCCCATTTTTCGACGAGCAGGTTAAGGATGTTGGGCGACACGAAAGCCGGCAGGGTCGGGCCCAGGCGCATGTTCTTGACGCCGAGGGCCAGCAGGGTCAGCAGGATGCTGACGGCCTTCTGTTCGTACCACGACAGGATGAGCGAGAGCGGCAGGTCATTGACGCCGCAGCCCAGCGCCTCGGCCAGGGCAAGGGCCGTGCGTACGGCCGCATAGGCATCGTTGCACTGGCCCACGTCCAGCAGGCGGGGCAGATCGCCGATGGCGCCGAGGTCCTTGTCGAAGAAGCGGAACTTGCCGCAGGCCAGGGTAAGGATGAGGCAGTCGGCGGGGATCTTCTCCACGAGCTCGGTGTAGTAGTTGCGGCCCGGGCGCGCGCCGTCGCAGCCGCCCACCAGGAAGATGTGGCGCAGCTTGCCGGCCTTGACGGCGTCCAGCACGGCGGGGGCGGCGCCGAGCAGGGTCTCCCGGCCGAAACCGGTCATCACGCTCTTGCCCGGCACGTCCTCGGCAAAGCCGGGCAGTTCCTGCGCCTTGCGGATGACGGCCGAAAAGTCGCGGTCCGTGCAGTGCGTCAGCCCCGGCCAGCCCACGTTGCCGGAGGTGAAGACCTTGTCCGCGTAGCCGCGCGGGTCCTGGATGCAGTTGGTGGTGAAGAGCACCGCCCCGGGGAAGTCGGGCAGCTCCTTCTGTTGGTTCTGCCAGGCCGTGCCGTAGTGTCCGGCCAGATGGGTATGGGCTCTGAGCGCGGGGTATCCGTGCGCGGGCAGCATCTCGCCGTGCGTGTAGACGTTGATGCCCGTGCCGGCCGTCTGTTCGAGCAGGGCGGCCAGATCGGCCAGGTCATGCCCGGAAACGAGAATGGCCTTGCCCTTGCGCTGTCCCAGGGAGACCGGCGTGGGCGAGGGATGGCCGAACGCGCCGGTGTTGCCCTCTTCCAGCAGTTCCATGGATCTCAGGTTGATCTTGCCGCACTCCATGAGCAGCTCCACCCAGCCGTTGAGGTCGGGAGCATTGTCGTCCAGCGGCGTGCCGGCCACGAGGCCCCGGTACATGAAGGCCGCCACGGCGGGATCGCGCCGGCCGAGCACGGCTGCGTGGTCGGCATAGGCGGCCACGCCCTTGAGCCCGTAAAGCAGCAGCTGCATGGCCGAGCGCACGTCTTCATTGTCGGAAAGGGCATCCGTGCCCGTGGGCAGGCCGGCGATGAAGGTCTTCCAGTCCGCCGGCGGCTCGGGAATGCCGGCGGCGCGCGCAAGCTCCCGGGTCCGTGCCAGGCAGGCTTCCTGCAGCGCGGTCAGGGCCTCGGGATCGAAATTGACGTTGGTCAGGGTGGCGAACAGCGCCTTGAAGGCAAAGTCGTCGACGACCGTTTCCGTCACGCCGGCGGCGCGGGCGGCCAGGGCCACATCGGCCAGGCGGCGCAGCCCGGCCACAAGTTCATCCTGCTGCGCCGCCACGGCGGCATTCTTTCCACAGACGCCAAGGACCGTACAGCCCTTGCCCTTGGCGGTTTGTTCACACTGGTTGCAAAACATGGGCGCTCTCCTTGGTAGGGATGATGCGCTACTTGACCACAGGGCGACCTTGCATTCTGTGACAACGGTCACAAAAAACGGAAAAGTCGTACGCCATTTTGTGACACGCATCACATTTTTGTCAAATAGCGCAGGCAATTCCGGGGCGTTGCCGTATAGTGTCCCGAAGCACGCCGACAAGGAGCCGACTTGAGCGCCGATACCCGACTCTGGACCAAGGATTTTGTGGCGGTCACCCTGGCCAACTTTTTTCTGATGATAAATTATTTCATGCTGATAGTGGTCATGGCCGATTACGCCATGACCACATTCGACGCATCGCCGTCCCTGGCCGGGACGGCCAGCGTGTTCTTTGTGGTCTATTCGGCGTCCATGCTGGTGACCCGGCCGCAAGCGGGCCGCATCTTCGACCGGCGCGAGCATCGGGGTCCTGCAATCCTGCGGGCTGCCCATCGCCGTGCAGGCGTTCCCGGCCGGGCATGTGGGGCTGGCCAATTCCACCTGTTACATCCTCATGGACATCGCGGTGGGCTTCGGCCCGGCGGCGCTGGGACTGCTCCAGCCCCTTACCGGCCATCGCGGCATGTACGCGGGCATGGCCCTGCTCTGCCTGTGCTGCCTGCCGGTCTGCGCCCGCATCCGGCCGCGGGGCCGGCGCTGAGCCGGTCAGGATGCCTGAAGGCTGGACTTTGCCTGAAAAACAGGCTATGGGATGCTGTTACATCATAACGGGCAATCGCCCATGCTGGAGGAAATCATGGCTCACAAGAAGATCGAGCGCAAGAAAGAACTGGATCGCCGCCGCCATCGTCGCGCCCAGCGCCTGAAGCAGCGCGTGCGCGAAGCCAAGGCCGCCGCCAGGAACTAGAGCGGTCCCTCTCTGGAAGAGTGGCCGCGCCGGCGGACGCGGGAGCGGACGCCCCCGCCCGGGCAGGCGGAAAAAAGCGTTTTTTCCGCCGCGCACGGGTTGTGCCGCCTGAGTCGGGAAACGCTGGGCGGATCCCATGGCGGGGGCGGCCCGAGCCCCTGCCTTTTTTCGGGCGGTACGGTGCGGCAAGGCAGGCAATGCCGTGTCCCGGAGACAACTTTTTTCTACGGCCGACGGCCTTCGCGGGCTGTTGAGGGCCGTTATTGGCGTCTGTTATGCCCATTTACGAATATCAGTGCCCCAAGTGTCAGCATGTCTTTGAAGAGATGGTCTCCCTCTCGCAGGCGCATGGGGAGGAGCCCTGTCCCCGTTGCGGCACGCCGTCGCCGCGCCTGATCTCGCATACGTCCTTCGTGCTCAGGGGCGGCGGCTGGTACGTCAGCGACTACGGCTACCGCAAGGGCATCAAGGAGGAGGGGAGCGGATCCGCTTCTGATGCGAAACCGTCTTCCGGCGGAGATGCCGCCGCTGCCGCCGCGCCGGCCGCCTCGTCCGCGTCAGGCACGCAAACCGCGCCGTCCGCATAGGAATCTCGCATGATCGATCGCTATACCCGCCCGGAGATGGGCCAAATCTGGACTCTGGAGAACCGCTACCGCGCCTGGCTGGCCGTGGAGCTTGCCGTGTGCGAGGGTTGGGCCGAGCTGGGCCGCATCCCCGCCGAGGCTGTGGACGTCATCCGCCGCAAGGCCGTTATCGATGTGGACCGCATCCAGGAGATCGAGCGGACGACCCGGCACGACGTCATCGCCTTTCTGACCTCACTGGAGGAAAAGATCGGCCCCGAAGCCCGCTACATCCACCTGGGCTGCACGTCGTCCGACATCGTGGATACGGCCAACGGCTACCTTTTCCAGCAGGCGGGCAGGCTCATCCTGGCCGGTATGGACAGGCTGCTGGCCTCACTGCGGCGGCTGGCCGAAAACTACAAGGGCGTGCTCTGCATGGGGCGCACCCACGGCATCCATGCCGAACCCACGAGCTTCGGGCTCAAGATGGTGGGCTTCTATGCCGAATTCGCCCGGCATCTGGAACGGGTGAAGGCCGGGCTTGAGAGCGTGCGCGTGGGCAAGCTCTCCGGCGCGGTGGGGACCTACGCCTTCCTTTCGCCGGAGCTGGAAGCCGGGGCGCTCAAACGGCTCGGGCTGGAAGTGGACCCGCATTCCACCCAGGTCGTGCAGCGCGACCGCTACGCGCACTTCTTTACCGCGCTGGCCATCATGGCCGGGGGCGTGGAGCGCCTGTGCGTGGAGCTGCGCCATCTCCAGCGTACCGAAGTGCTGGAAGTGGAGGAGGGCTTCGGCAAGGGGCAGAAGGGCTCCTCGGCCATGCCCCACAAGAAGAACCCCATTTCCGCGGAGAACATGTGCGGTCTGGCCCGCCTGCTGCGCGGCAACGCGCTGGCCTCGCTGGAGAACCAGGCCCTCTGGCATGAGCGGGACATCAGCCACTCCTCGGTGGAGCGCGTCATCATGCCCGACTCCACCATCCTTGCGGATTACATCCTCGACCGGCTGTCCCGTCTGCTGGACGGACTGGTGGTCAAGCCCGACCGCATGCGGGAAAACATGGAGCGCTCCTTCGGCCTCTATTTCTCGCAGCGCGTGCTGACGGCGCTCATCGCCACCGGCATGCCGCGCCAGCAGGCCTACGAGGCCGTGCAGCGTCTGGCCATGCAGAGCTGGGAAAGCCGCCGGCCCTTCCCCGAACTGGTGCGCGCCGATGCCGCCATGCGGGAAAGGCTGGGCGCGCAGCTTGACGAGCAGGCGGCGGACGGGCTGTTCGATCCGGCGTTCTATCTGCGGCATGAAGACGAAATCTATGCCCGTGTCCTCGGGCGGCAGGGGTAGGCCATGACGGATGACATGATGCAGCTCAAGCGGCGTCTGGCACGCCTGCTGGTGGAAAAATCCTACCGCGAGGGGGAGTTCGTCCTCGCGTCCGGCCGGCGCAGCGACTATTATTTCGACTGCCGCGTCACGGCCCTGCACGCCGAGGGCTCCTGGCTCATCGGCTCCCTCTTCAACCGCCTTCTGGCCGACCTGCCCATCGTGGGCGTGGGCGGCATGACCATGGGCGCGGATCCGCTGGTGTCCGCCACCACGGTCATCTCCCATACGCTGGGCCGTCCCCTGCACGGCATGCTCGTCCGCAAGGAAGCCAAGGGGCACGGCACCGGGCAGTATGTAGAGGGTCTCGGCAACTTTGCCCAGGGCGATCAGGTCGCCATGCTGGAGGATGTCGTGACCACGGGCGGGTCGCTGCTCAAGGCCTGCGACCGGATGCGTGAGGCGGGAATGCAGATCGTGGCGGTCTGCGCCATTCTGGATCGTGAGGAGGGGGGCCGTGAGAAACTCCGTGACGCGGGCTATGACCTGCGGGCGCTGTTCACACGCAAGGAACTTGTGGAACTCGCCCGCTAGGAGGGTTGCCGGGGCGCTTGTCCGCTGCCGCGCGACCGGAAGGCGCTTGTGCCGCCTGCTGGCCGCCGGCTGTCTGGGCCTGGGCCTGGTCTTCCCTGCCTACGCCGACAACTGGCAGGCCCCTCTTTATGACGAGGGCCTGCCGTCACACCTCGTGGCGGTGGACAAGCACCGCCAGTCCTTCCTGTTCTTCGAGCGCAAGAGCCCGCTGCGGCTCAAATACACCTTTCCCTGCACCACGGGGCAGGTCCCCGGCGACAAACAGGTCGTCAACGACAAACGCACCCCCGAAGGCATCTATTTCGTCGAATACAAGATCGCCAGCGGCCTGGATTTCGCGGAATACGGCGGCGTGGCCTACACCCTGAACTATCCCAATCCCGTGGACAGGCTGCGCGGCAAGACCGGTCACGGCATCTGGATCCACAGCAAGGGCTTCGGCATCTTCCCTCGGGATACGCGCGGCTGCGTGGCCATCGGCCTGCAGGACATCGACACCGTGGGGCCGCGGCTCGTGCCCGGCACGGCCGTGGTCCTGGCCCACGCCGTGGACGAGAACAACGTGCCCCAGCGTGACGACGGCACGGCCCGCTATCTGCGCCATCGCATGCAGCAGTGGAGCGACGCCTGGGCGGCGCGTTCGGAAAAGATGTTCGACTTTTACGACGGCCCCGCCTACAGCAAGGCCACCGAGGATTTCGGCCGGTTCCGCCAGAACAAGCAGCGCCTGTTCAAGATGCTCTCGTTCATCAAGATCATCAACCGGGACATTCACGTCCTGCAGGGGCCCGGCTACTGGGTCACCTGGTCCGAGCAGTTCTATACCGCCTCCAATCTGTCCACGGAAGGCGTGCGGCGGCTGTACTGGCAGAAGGACAAGCAAGGGGAGTTCCGCATCGTCGGCATGGAATGGACGCCGCGCGATATGGGTATGCTGGCGGAATTCAAACAGGGCAAGCTCATCGCCCAGGCCCTGCCGGTCCTGAGCGACAGCGGCGAGGGCCCCACGCGGCCCGCACTGGATATGCCCGAAAGCGCCGCTGACGAGAAGGCCGCGGGGACTGCCGCCGCGGCCGCCGATGGCGAAAAGGAACGCCTGCTGGCGGCGGATGCGCTGGTGCCGCGCAACCGGCCGACGCGGATCACCGGCGAGGTCAACTGGGGCAGCGGGGCCACTCTGGATACGCTGCGCCCCGATGAGCGCGAGCTTTCGCTGACAGGGGACGAGACGGCCGCCCAGGCGGAGACGCCGCAGGAAAAGGCGGCGCCCGCGCAGGCGATGTCGCAGACCGTCGCTGCCGGTGAGGCTCAGGCAACGGCGACCGTGGCCACGCCCGCCGTGCAGGAGCCGGCAACGCCCCCGCCGCCCCCGGCGCTGGAACTGACGCCCGTCCTGCGCCAGGAGCTTTCGGCGCGGGTCTCCGCGTGGCTGTCGGCCTTCACCGACCGCACACAGCGCCCGGAAGCGCTGGAAAACGCGTATTACGACAGCGGCCGCTTCAACAAGGTGAAGGGCCTGCCGCGCGGGTCGAGTCTCGCCCAGGAGCGCCGCGAACGTCAGCGCCTGCTGCGCTCGCCCTGGCTGCGCGTCTACCCCGGCCAGCAGGACTGGTCCGTGGACGGGCAAACGGCCGTCTGCCGCCTGCCGCTGCTCTTCGTGGGGCGACAGGGTCTGGAGGAAGGCGTACGGGAGCTCTGGTGGCAGCGTGGCGAGGGCGACGCCTTCCGGCTGGTCGCCAGCCGCTGGACGCCCGGGCGGCAGGGCCTTGCCACGGTCTATCTGGAAGCCGTCAGCGGTGAGGCGAGCGCCATGCTCGAACGCTGGCGGGCTGCCTGGGAGAAGGCCGACCTGGATGCCTATGTCGACTGCTATACCGCCGACGCCGTCCAGCAGGGCCGGCGGGGCGCACGCTTCCTGCGGCAGCAGAAGCAGAACCTCTGGCAGCGGGTCACCCCCACGCTGGTGCAGCTGAGCGGCATGCGCTTCTCGCTGGACCGTCGGGGCCTGCGGGCTGATATGATGCAGGTCTATGCCGACAGCAAGGGCATGAGCGACCGCGGCACCAAGACCCTGCTGCTGGAATATGACGGGGCGGACTGGCGCATCGCCCGTGAGGACTGGGTGGCCGAGCCGCCCGCACGGCAGCCATGAGCAGCGATACACGACTGAGCCTCATCCTGATGAGCGACGACGGGGCCCGGCGTACCTTGCGGGTACGGCGAGGGCGCTTCTATGCCGTCATGGTCTGCCTGCTGTGTTTCCCGCTGCTTGCCGCGGGGCTGGGCTGGTGGGCCGTGCGGCTCTGGCGGGACAATGGCGCGCTCGCAGCGGAGCAAGTCCGCCTCGAACGAGCCCTGCTGGAGGCCGAGGCCACCGCCGAACGTCTGGAGAACCTGGAGATCCTGCTCAAGGAGCAGAATGTGGACGGCCGTCGCCTGCTGGCGCTTCGGCTGGTCGGTCACTCCGAAGCCACCGCTTCCGTCCAGGCGGAGGAGAGCGCCGATGAGCAAAAGGAGATGGAGCAGGCACTGAAGCAGCCCGGTGAAGGCCCGGGACATGCGGAATTCCCCGCCGTGACCTCCGATCTGGTCAAGGTGCTCAATGTGCGGGCCCGTTCGCTGGGCAACGGCCGCCTGCGCGTCTCGCTTGATCTGCGTAATACGGAACGGCAGAAGGTGCTTTCCGGCGTGGTGGAAGTGACGCTGCTGACGGCTGACGGCCAGCAGCATGCCGTGAGCTTCGAGCCGGATGATGTGGGCGATTTCCGCATCAGCCGCTTCAAGCGTGCGGTCATGGTCTCCCGCCTGCCCCGATCCGTGGGCAAGCTGGAAAACAGTCAGGTCATCATCGAAGTGAAGAAGACCGGCGGCGAGCTCCTTTTCCGCAACATCTTTGCTGTGGAACGGTAGAACGCGTCGCCGGTGTGGATGGATGAGCGCATGCTTTGGGGCATGCGCTTTTTTTTGCCGTCGGCCACGATGCCGGGCTCGGCTCTCTGTCGGCGGAGGTATGGCCGCCCCCTGGCCGCGTGGAGCGGCGTTACCGGAACATGCGGAACCTGAAGAAAATTCAATCAAGGATGAATGGCCTGCACGCATCTCCAGAAGGTGGAGTGCGCGGAAGCGCTTCCCTGCGGTAGCATGGCGCATCTCGAAGGAAAATGATGATGTATTATTGCAATAATGAAAATAAGACATGTATATTGCATCATATAACATTATAATACTGTTATTATGATAGTTTGTTGTCTTGTATTTCTCTTGATTATCATGCTTTGTTCAAAAATTCTTTTTTTATAAAGTGTCAAATTAGTATTGTTTGAACAATCAATCATTTATATAACCTGAAAAATTATTCACATGGTACGGATATGGCAGAAAAAAATTGTTTAAATAAGATATTTTCTTTGCCTCCTGCACAAAAATTTGCTACTGAAGAACTGCGAAATGCCGTTTCTGGCTGGTGACGGCTTTCGTCTGGTCCGCGGCTGGGCAGCAATGCCCCCCCGAAACCACGACCGCAAGGTCGGAAACGCTGCTATGAGGAGGCGGCTGTGGAATTTTTGGTTGATCTTTTGAAAGAATTGAACAGTATCGTCTGGGGCCCCATCATGCTCGTACTGCTGGTCGGTACGGGCCTGTATCTCAATTTCGGCCTCAAGTTTTACTCGTTCCGCAACTGGATCCGCGCGTACAAATGTCTGTGGGACGGTCGGGATCACAAGTCCGAACACGGGGAGATATCGCCCTGGAACGCGCTTATGACCGCCATCGCCGCCGACATCGGCACCGGCAACATCGTGGGCGTGGCCACGGCCATCGCCATCGGGGGGCCCGGCGCCCTGTTCTGGATGTGGATCACGGCCCTCGTGGGCATGATGACCAAATTTTCCGAAGTGCTGCTTTCCGTGCACTTTCGCGAAAAGACTCCCGCCGGCAACTGGGTGGGCGGCGCCATGTACTTCATCAAGAACGGTCTGGGCAAAAACTGGACCTGGCTTGCCATCTGCTTCGCCGTGTTCGGGGCCTGCGCCTGTATCGGCACCGGCGCCATGGTGCAGGCCAATGCCGTATGCGGCAACCTGGTGAGCACGTTCGGCCTCAACAAGTATCTGGTGGCCGTGGTGCTGGTGATTTTGTGCGTGATGGTGCTGCTGGGCGGCGTCAAGCGCGTCGGCGCCGTAGCCGGCAAGCTCGTGCCCTTCATGGCCGGTTTCTACATCATCATGTGTCTCATCATCATCGGCCTGCACATCGACCGCGTGCCCTCCGTCTTCCTCTGGGTGGTGACGGACGCCTTCACGCCCACCGCGGCGCAGGGCGGCTTTGTGGGCGCCACCATTATGATGGCCATCCAGATGGGCATGGCCCGCGGCATTTTCTCCAATGAAGCCGGCCTCGGCACGGCACCCATGGCCCATGCGGCCTCCACGGCGGAAAGCCCGCTGGTTCAGGCCTCCATCGGCATGCTGGACGTGTTCATCGACACCATCATTGTCTGCTCCATGACCGGTTTCGTGATCCTGGTCGCCGTTGTGCCCGAAACGCTGCCCGCCGGCGTGGCCGCCGGTGTGGCCGCCGGCGATCCCCTTTGGAGCAGCGGGCTCAATGGTGGGCAGCTCAGCGCCGTGGCTTTCGGATCCTCGCTGGCAGGTTTCGGGGAGTACGGCGTGAGCTTCGCGCTGGCCCTTTTTGCCTTCACCACCACCCTCGGCTGGTGCGTCTACGGCGAACGCTGCGTCATCTTCCTCTTCGGCGACAAGGCCCAGGTCGCCTTCCGCATCGTGTATTGCCTTGCCGTGGGCGTGGGCGCCGTCATCGCGCTCGACATGGTGTGGCTCATCGCCGACACCTGCAATGCGCTCATGGCCTTCCCCAACCTCTTCGGCATCCTCTTCCTGAGCCCGGTGCTCTTCCAGATCGTCCGGGAAGAAGTGAAGAAGGACCCGCGCTTCGTCTGCTAGCTCGTGCGGCAGTCAGCGTACTGATGAAAAGGGGGCGCCCGCCATGCGTCCCCTTTTTGATGATCGCCGGCAGCCGCCGGCGGAAGGGCCTGCGGCGGCGCGCGGATGGATTCGCGTCAATGTGAAAAAAAGAGCAGCACATTTGCGCGGTTGAGCGCTTCACAAGATGTTGGCCTTTTGGTACGCTTCGCTATGAATCTCCGCTTTCGGCGGGACTTTTTTGCCGGCGGGGTGCGCCATTGATGAGAAGGAGGGGCAAGGCCTTGCAAAAACGCTATCTTCCCGTGACCATACTGGTCGTGGTTCTGGCCGTCCTCGGCATAGGGGGCTATGTGGCGCCCCTGCTCATGCCGCAGGCGGCTCCTGTTTCCCCACAGCGCATCCTGCTTCCCAACGCAGGCGGCGCCGTGGTCTTTGACCACAATGTCCATGCCGGTCTGCCCGGCATGACGTGCAGCACCTGTCATCACGACAGCCTGACCCCCACGCCGGAACCGGCCAGCGTGCGTTCCTGCGCGCAGTGTCACGGGCAGACCTTCGATGCGGCGTTCCGCAAGGAACACGTCAGCCGCTACGACCGGGACGCCTGCGTCACCTGCCATCATTACGAACTGGACCGCAAGAAGTGGGGACACAAGCGCCATGCCCGGGAGCTGGGCGTGGACTGCCGCGACTGCCATCACAAGGATACGGGGATCGAGCCCGAGCCGCAGAACTGCGCCGACTGCCATGAGGCCGGGGCCGCTCCCACGCACTGGCCCGCCGAGCCCGGGACGCCGCCCAATCTCGCCGATGCCGTACACGCCCGCTGCGTGACCTGCCATGAGGATATCTTCGCCCAAAAGGTCAACGGCTGCGCATCCTGCCATGAGGTGAAGCCCATGCGGGAACAGCCGGCCGAAGCGCGCGGCAAGGTCTCGCCGCTCTATGCCGATTGCGTCGTCTGCCATGAGGCGGGCGGCGACAGGCTCCTGCTGGGCCGCATGGACGCTTTCCACAAGCAGTGCATGGGCTGTCACGAAAGCGCGGGCAAGGGGCCGTTCAAGAAGGGGCAGTGCGCCCAGTGTCATACCTCGAAGTGAGGCGAGCATGAAAGAACTTTTCCAGATGCTGCCGGATCCGCGATTCCACCTGGTATACGGCATCACGCAGCGATTCAGCGAGGGGCCGGAGCCACGACAGGTACGCCTCAATCGTGAGGGCTTCAAGCTCCTCGAGGGCATCACCAAAAAAACGCTGGTGCATCCCTGGCAGAAGCTGGGCGTGCATCCTTCCCCGGCCAGGGGGGATGTGTTCTCGCCCATTTTCGGGCGGATCACGGAGATCAACGAGCGCTCCATCTTCATGGAGGCCGTGGAGCCTGACGAGGAGCTGCGCGCCGCCGCCCGGGCCGTGGAAAAGGTCGATCTGCTGGCCATGCCCGAGCGGGGACAGGACCTTGTGCCCATCCTCAAGGGGTTGGGCCTCAACACGAAATCGCTCGGGCAGGACTGCGAGACGCTCATCATCAACGGCCTCAACCCCGATCCCGGCGTGACCTGGGCCGAACCCATGCTGCTCGCCCACCAGCGCAATCTCCACAACGGGCTGGAGATGCTGCGCCGCCTCTCGCCGGCCAGGCGCATCCTGCTGGCCGTGCCCAAGGAGATACGCCTCCAGCACCATGATGTGGAGATCGTGCACGTCCCCTCCCACTATCCGGCCAGCGTGAACGCCCTGGTCGTCAAGGCCGTGACCGGCAGAGAACAGCCCGAGGGCGTGGGCATCGTGGGCCTGCACAATGTCTGGAGCCTCGGGCGGGTGACGGTGACCGGCCTGCCCCTGACGGAAACGGTCATCACCATCGGCAGCTTTACCCATTCCGGCAACTACATCGTCAAGGAAGGCAGCATGCTCGGCGAGCTGCTGGCCTTTGCCAACATCGAGCTCAAGGATGGGGATACGCTGGTGCGTGGCGGCCCGCTGCGCGGCGAGAGCATCGAAAAGCTCTCGCGCAGCGTCACCAAGGGGGCGACGGGGGTCTTTGTGGTGGAGGCGGGCAGCGTGCCCGCCATGGAGGGGCACAGCCCCTGCATCAACTGCGGGGCCTGCGTGCTCGTCTGTCCCGCGCGTCTGAGCCCCAACCTGCTGAGCCGCTATGCGGAATTCGCTCTGCATGAGCGGGCCCGCAAGGAATATGTGGAACAGTGTCTGGAATGCGGCCTCTGCGGCTATGTCTGCATCGCGCGGCGGCCCGTGCTCCAGTATATCCGTCTGGCCAAACACAAGCTGGCCGAGGCCGATGCCGCCCGACGCCTGGAAGAACTCAAACCCGTCGGACAGGAAGAGGCCGCGTCCGGCGCCGCCAAAGGAGGCAACTGATGACTGCCGCGTCGTCTTCCGTCCTGCTGGCCATGAGCGCGCCGCCGTACTGGCACTGCGGGCGCAGCATCCGCCGGCAGAGTCTCTACACGCTGGCGGCGCTGCTGCCCGCCATCTGTTTTGCCGTCTGGAACTGGGGCCTGCCCGCCGTGCGCGTCATGGCCCTGAGCATCGCCGTATGCGTGGTCGTGGAGGCGCTCTGCCAGAAACTCATGGGGCGCGAGCTGGCCGTGGACGATCTGACGGCCGTCTGTTCGGGCCTGCTGCTGGCCTTCCTGCTGCCGGCGGATTCCCCGTGGTGGATCGTCGCGCTCGGCGCGGTGATCTCCATCACGCTGGGCAAGATGGCCTTCGGGGGGCTGGGGGCCAACCCGGTCAATACCGTTCTGGTGGGCTGGGCCGTGCTCTTCGTCTCCTTCCCGCTGCATATGGACGCCAACGCCGCCTCGCTGGGCACGCAGTTCGTGGATCCGCTGGTGCGGCTCAAATTCTTCGGCGCCGAACAGGCGGCCCACATCCCGCTGACCGATCTGCTGCTCGGCCGCCAGATCAACGGTCTCGGGGCCGGGCAGATCGGCGCGCTCTTCGTGGGCGGGTCCCTGCTCTGCATGCGGGGGATCCTGCGCTGGCATTCGGCCCTGGGCTTCTTTCTCGGCGTGGCGGGCATCGCGGCCGTTTTCCACGCCTCCGACCCCACGCTGCACGCCTCGCCGCTCTACCATCTCTGCACGGGATCGGTCATGCTGGGCGGCTTCTTTCTGATCACCGATCCCGCCAACGCCCCGTCGCGCCCGCTGCCCATGTTCCTTTACGGGCTCATCGGCGGCGGGCTGGTGATGGCCATACGCAAATACGGCGTCTACACGGACGGTACGCCCTTTGCCATCCTGCTGGTCAACATGCTGACCCCGCTTCTGGACATGATCCGTCCCAAACCCTTCGGAGTGCGCTAGCATGGGCGATATCGTACGCATGATCGTTGTGCTGTCGGCCCTGTGCGGCCTGAGCGGCTTCGCGCTTTCCTATCTCAAGATGGTGACGGCGTCGGGCATCGAGGAGCAGGTGCTCACCTATGTGCAGGGGCCGGCCATCCACAGGGTCTTTACCGGGCTGGACAACAACCCCATTGCCGACCGCAAGACCTTCGCCCTGCCGGACGGCCGGGAAGTGCGCGTCTTTCCGGCGCGGCGCGGCGGCCTGCTGGTGGGGGTGGCCATCGAGGACAAGGGCAAGGGCTACGGCGGGGATGTCGGCTTCATGGTCGGCTTCAACGTGTCGGACGACACGCTGGCGGGCATCGGGGCCACGGAACTCAAGGAAACGCCAGGCCTCGGCATGCGCATTGCCGAACCCGCCTTCAGCGGACAGTTCGTCGGCAAGACCCTGCCGGTGGCGCTCAAGGCCCAGGGCGGCAGCATCGACGCCGTTTCCGGGGCGACCATCTCCTCCACAGGCGCGGTGACGGCCGTCAACAACGCCGCCGCCGTCTACACGGCACTCAAGCCGGAAATCCTCAAGACCTGGGGCAAATAGGAGGCCACCATGAGCGTCATGCACGAATTTACCAAGGGCCTCTGGCAGGATCTGCCCCCCTTCCGGCTGGTGCTGGGGCTCTGTCCCACCCTGGCCGTGACCAATTCGGCCAACAACGGCCTGGGCATGGGGGCGGCCGTCATTTTCGTTCTTGTGCTGTCCAACATGCTCATCTCCATGGTGCGCGGCATCATCCCCAAGAAGGTGCGCATCGCCTGCTTCATCGTCATCGCGGCCTCGCTGGTGGTGGCGGTGGAACTGCTCATGCAGGCCTACGCCTATCCGCTTTATCAGCAGCTCGGCATTTTTGTGCCGCTCATCGTGGTGAACTGCATCATCCTGGCCCGGGCCGAAGCCTTTGCCGCCAAGAACGGCGTGGCCGCCTCGGTGGCCGACGGGCTGGGCATCGGACTGGGCTACACCCTCTCGCTGACCTTCCTGGGGTCGTTGCGCGAGATCCTCGGCAACGGCACCTGGTTCGGCGCGCCGGTCATGTGGGAGGGGTTCGAACCCTTCCGCATCATGGTACAGGCGCCCGGGGCCTTCATCTGTCTCGGGCTCATCCTGGCGGGCATGAACGTCATCAACGTCTGGCAGGCGCGGCGTAAGGGCCTGCGGGAACCCGATCCGGTAGGGTGCGGCGGCTGCGGCTGCTGCTCGCTCGACAAGAAGGACTGACAGGAGACGGATATGGAAATCTTCCAGCTGTTCATTGCCGCCATCTTCGTCAACAACATCGTCCTTGCCCAGTATCTGGGCAACTGTCCCTACCTGGGCTGCTCCAAGGAAAAAGGGGTGGCGCTGGGCATGGGCGGCGCGGTGATCTTCGTCATCATCGTCTCCACGCTCTGCACCTGGATCATCCAGAAGCATGTGCTCGTGCCCTACGGGCTCGGCTACTTGCAGACCATCGTCTTCATCCTGGTCATCGCCTCGCTGGTGCAGTTCGTGGAGATGTTCCTCAAGAAGATGGTTCCACCGCTGTATGCGGCGCTGGGCATCTTTCTGCCGCTCATCACGACGAACTGTGCGGTGATGGGGGTGACCATCCTCGTGCAGCGTGAGGAGTACGACCTGATGACCTCCCTGCTCTACGGGCTGGCCTCCGGCATGGGCTTCACGCTGGCCCTGCTGTTCATGGCGGGCATCCGTGAGCGTCTGGACACCTGCCGCCTGCCCAAGGCGCTGGCGGGCACGCCCATCGCACTGATCATGGCCGGCCTCATGTCGCTGGCGTTCATGGGCTTCAAGGGCATGGCGCAGTAGCGCCGCCCGAACACGCCGCCTGCGGGCGGATGAGGATTCTGCTATGGTGACGACATCCATCATCATCCTTTTCGGGCTGGGGCTGCTGGCCTCGGTGGTGCTGGCCGTGGCTTCGCGCGTCTTCTACATCAAGGAGGACCCGCGCGTGGAGGCCGTGCTGGAGGTCCTGCCGGGCGCCAATTGCGGCGGCTGCGGCTTTGCCGGCTGCGAAGGCTATGCCGCCGCGGTGGTCAACGACCCCAAGATCCCGGCCAACAGCTGCTGTGCCGGCGGCGCGCAGACCAGCATCGCCGTGGGCGAGCTGACCGGCAAGACCGTGACCGAGGCCGAGCCCCTCATGTCGCTGCGCCGCTGCGACAAGGTGGCGGGCAATGTGGCGCTGCGCTACCAGTATCAGGGCATGCCCTCCTGTGCGGCGGCGGCCATGCTGCGCGGCGGCGTGGACAATTGCCAGTATTCCTGCCTCGGTTTCGGCGACTGCGTCATGGGCTGCCCCTTTGAGGCCATGCGGATCGTCAACGGACTCGTGCAGGTGGACGCCCGCAAGTGCATCGGCTGCGGGCGCTGCGTGCAGACCTGCCCGCGCGGCGTGCTGGAGCTCGTGCCCAAGCGGGCCCGTGTGGCCGTGTACTGCAATACGCGCGACAAGCTGCGCGCCGTGACCGACATCTGCGACAGCGGCTGCATCAAGTGTTGCAAGTGCGTCAAGGTCTGCCCGGCCAGGGCCGTACGTCTGGAAAACAACCGTATCGTCATCGACCAGCTGCAATGTCTTTCCTATGGCGGCGAGTGCGGCGAGGCCTGTGTGGCCAACTGCCCGCGGCATATCTTCCGCTATACGCGGGGCCTCATGGAGGAGATCCGCCCCGTCTCCGGGATCATCCCCCAGACAGGCAGCGCAGCCCCCCAGGCTTCTGCCCAGGAGTAACGCCATGACCAAGTCTTGCTCTTTTTCTCGTCCTCTTGCCCGTCGCGATTTCCTGCGCGGTCTGCTGCTGGGTGGCGGCGCGCTGGCCGGGATGGCGCTGCTGCCGGGGCCTGTGCGGGCGCTGGCCCTGCCGGATGCCGCGCCGTATGCGCGTACGGAACTCTTCATGGGAACGTTCGTGCGGGTGCAGATCGCCGGATGCGGCGAGGCGCAGGCGTCCGAAGCCGCGGAGCGCGCCCTGGCGCTGGGGCGGCGGCTGGCCTCCGTCTATGACCGGCACGACGGCGGCTCCCCCGTGAGCGTGCTCAACGCGCAGGGCAGCCTGGCGGACGCCCCCGCCGCGTTGCGCGCTCTGCTGGAGCGGGCGGCGACCCTCCATGCCCGTACCCCGCTGTTCGACGTGAGCGTGCTGCCGCTGCTGGAATGGCGGCGGACGGCGGGAGCCGGCGCGGACGCCGCTCCCCGGGAGCTGCGCGAGCTCGTGGATGCCCGGGCCGTCCGGGTGGACGGCGGCCGGATACGGCTGCTCAGGCAGGGTATGGGAATCACGCTGGACGGCATAGCCAAGGGCGCGGTGGCGGACGCCATCTCCGACGAGCTGCTCCGCTGCGGCTGCGCCGATCACCTGGTGGATGCGGGCGGTGACATCGTGGCCCGCGGCCTTGCCGGGGGCGGCCGCCCCTGGAGCGTTGCCGTGGAAGATCCTCAGAAGCGCGGCAGGTATCCCGCGATCCTGCCTCTGCGGGATCAGGCCATAGCCACGTCCGGCGATTATGAGCAGCCTGCCGCGCATCTGTGCGATCCGCGCAGCGGCGCGGCCTCGCGCCTGCGTTCGTGCAGCGTGCTGGCGGACCGCTGCGTGCTGGCCGATGCGCTGGCCACCGGCCTTTCTCTTCTGCCGGCCGCGCGTGTGGCGGAAGCCGCCGCGGGCCATGCCGCGGCGTCGCTGGCCGTGGATGCCGGGGGACGGACGCTGTCCTCGCCGAACTGGCCCGCCTGAGCGAGGCGCTTCCCGCCTTGCGACGGGTCCGCAACCGCTGATCAATCTGGGGAGAGCATGCGCTCTCCCTTTTTCATTTCGTGCGCGCGGCTCGTGTCGGCGGGCACGGACCTTTCCGCCTTGTCAATATTCTAGGAATATTCTAGAAAAAAGAGTTCATCGTCCACCGGAGCGCACGCTCCGATCCCCAAAAAGAGAAAACAGCCATGTCCCGTTCCAAACGAAAAACCTCCGCGCGGCGCAACGCCTCCGCTGCCGCCACCCTCGCTCCCCTCCCCGTAACGCCTCCGGCGGGACCGGAAAAGGCCGTCCTCGACATGCCGTCCCCTCCCGCTTCGCTCCCCCTGCCGGGCAGCATCCCCCCATCCACGGCCGGGAACGGGCGGACGGGCGTCTCCGGGCTCACCTGCGCGCTGTGCTGCATCATATGTCTGCTGGCCGGCCTCATGCTGGGCAACCTGCTGCCGCATGTCCTCGGGAAAAACGCCGGCACGCCGCCCGCCGCGCCTGCCGCCGGTCCGTCGCCGGCAGCGTCATCCGCCGTCAGTCCCGCCCCTGCGGCCACCTCCGGGCAGGCCGCGTCCGCGCCCGCGCCGGCGGCGAACGTGAGCAGCGAGCAGCAAACGCACATCAGCCACCTGGAAAAGAGCCTTGCCGCCAATCCGCAGGATGTGGCCAGCTGGACCGAGCTGGGCAATGCCTATTTTGATACGCACCAGCCGCTCAAGGCCATCGCCGCCTATGAGCGCTCGCTCGCGCTGCGGCCCGGCAACCCCAACGTGCTGACGGATCTCGGCATCATGTACCGGGAAAGCGGTCAGCCCGAACGGGCGCTGGAGTGCTTCGACCTGGCTATGCAGGCTGCGCCTTCGCATGAGCAGGCACGCTTCAACAAGGGCGTCGTCCTGCTGTTCGACCTGCACAGGCATGCCGAGGCCAAGGCCGTCTGGCAGGAACTGCTACGCCTGAATCCCCGGGCGACTGCCCCGGACGGAACCGGGCTGCGGACGCTCATCGAGCAATGCGACAAGCCCTTACCCTAAGCCTGAGGCCGGAGGAAAGCCATGTTTGAACGCATCCATATGGCGGTTCCCGCCGTGAGCCCGTCCCGTCGTCGGCCATTCATCCTGCCCGTGCTGCTGACGCTTCTGCTCAGCGCCGCAACGGCCGGGGCGGCCGTCCTGACGCCGCCCGCACCGCAGGCCGCGCCGTCTGGACAGGCGGACGTCGTCCCCGCGCACCTGAGCCGGCCCAGCCTGTCCCTGCTGCCCTTCCTCCAGGTTTACATCGACACCACGGGGGAGATGGATGTGGAAGAGGTGGCCGCCCTGCCGCCCGACAAGCATTTCGTGCCGCTGGACGTCCGGCGGCTGCCGCATGTGGCGGGGGTGACCTGGCTGCGCTTCGTGCTCGATGCGGCGGCGCCCGGGCAGGAAAACAGCGCCGTCCTTCTGGATATGGGCGAAAGCGTGCCCGGCACGCCCACCCTCTATAACCCGTTGTTCGATACGCTGAGCAATACGGTGGAATGGCGGGAAAACACGCCCACCTCCCGTAATGTCCTGCTGCTGCCCAAGGCCGGCAATGAGGCGCAGGTCTGCTTCCTGCGGCTGGACGGCCTGCCCGGGCTGTGGTTCTCGCCCATGCTGCGCACGCCGCACAATGCGGCCACCGATCTTACCGGCCTGGCGTCGAAGAGCGCGCTGGTGGCGCTGGCGGTCGTCATGCTGCTCTGTCTGCTGCGCGGCCTGTCGGAACACGGCCAGTGGCGCATCTGGACGGCCCTCTATGTGGCGGCGGCGCTGGTGCAGGGATATTTCGGCGTTCCCGGCAACGGCGCGGGGCATTTTTCCCTTGAGGATGCGGCGGCCCTGCTGACGCCGGGGCTGGCGCTCATGTTCCTGCCGCATGTGGGGCGTCATCTCATGCAGACGCGCGGGCGGCATCGCTTCCTTGACGTACAGTTCATCCTGCTGGTGCTGCCCGGCGCGGCTCTGGCCCTCCTGCCGCTGGTGCCGGACATGGCCTGGACGGCGCGTTATCTGCCGCTCTGGCCCGTCGGCTGCCTGTTGTGCGTGCCCACGGCCACGGCGGCCTGTCTCATGGGCCTGCCCGGGGCACGGCGCTTTTTGCTGGGGGTCCTCCTGCCGCCCGCTGCGGTGGCGGCGGCGGTCCTGGGGCTGGACCTCGGTTATGCTCCCAGCGTGCTGGCCTCGCTGCCGCTCTGGGGCACGGCCCTGAGCGCGCTGGCCATTACGGCAACGGCCGTTCCCCGGCAGGAAGAGGAGGAAGGGGAGGGAGAAGCCCCCATCGAGCTGACCATGCCCGCGGTCGAGCCGGGCACGCTTTTGCTGGATGACGGGCCGCTGCGTCTCGATGCGCCGTCGTCGGCCGAACGTCTGCCCCTGCTGGACGATCCCAATTTGCGGCTGCTGCCTTCCGGCGGGGAGAGCATAGCCCTGCCCCGGATGGATGAGGAAACGCCGCCGCGCGAAGAAGCGCCCGCACCGCTCCGTCCCGAACCGTCCCCCGCGGAATCGTCCCGGCCGGAAGCGCCCGCCGCACGGCCTGCGCCCGACCGGCTGGACGCCGAGCGCCTGGAAGAGGCCCTGCGTCGCCCGCTGGACGATCTCATGCGGGAAACGGCCGTGCTGGAACAGTGTTCCCTGCCGCCGTCCGCACGGGAAACGGCCCGGAACATGACGTCGGCCGCCCGTCAGATGCTGGCCGTGCTGCGAGACCCCGCCAGCATCCTGCCCGGCATATCCGCCCCCGCCTTGCAGGAGACCTTCGATCTTCAGGAGCTCATGCGGTCGGTGCATGATTCCGTGGCCGCGGCGGCGGAAAATGACGGCATCGCGCTGGCCTGGTATATGCCGCCCTACCTGCCTTCCTTCTACAGCGGCGAGTATCGGGCGCTCGACGCCGTGCTGCGGGAGCTGCTGGAAAGCGCCGTACGGGCGACCCGACAGGGGGCCGTGCATTTTTCCGTGCGCCGTGTGCCGGACAGCGACGACCCCGGGCATCTGCTCTTCACCGTGCAGGACAGCGGTTCGGGCACGCCGCCGGCGGAACGCTCCAGTCTGGCCCTGAGCCATGTCTGGGAGCTGGCCGGGCGGTGCAACGGTTTCCTCAGCGCCGAATGCGGCATCAGAGGGGCGACCATCGCCTTTACCCTGCATCTTGAACCGGTGGAAGGCGTCAGCGAAACGCCCGCCGCCGCTGCCACGACACCGTCGGGCAAGACGGCGCGCCGGGCGCGTATCCTCGTCTGCACCCCCGGGGCTATGGATCGCCAGGCGCTGGTGCACATGCTGGACGGTCTTTCCTGCGTGGTGCTGCAGGCGCGGACGCTGCCGGAAGCCCTGGCCCTGCATGAACAGCGCCCGGTCACCATGCTCATCGCCGCCGGTACGCAGGCATCCGTCAAGGCTCAGGAAACGCTGGACCGCTTCCGGCAGCGGGCCACGGCGGCGCATTTGCCGGTATTCGGCGCCATCGCCGTTACGGAGGACGACAGCCAGTGGGATGCCCTGGCAAAGGCCGGCTTTACGCATGCCTTGCTGGAGCCGGTGGATCGGGAGGCCCTGCGGCAGACGGTGAGGGAGATCCTCGACGCCTTTTTCGGCAGCCAGGGGGCGGAGTCCGCCACGCACGACGAAATGCCCGGAGAACATCCCGCCGGGTTCCCGCCGCTTTCCGGGCTGCTGGTTCGGCAGACGTCCGCCCAGCCGCCATCCGCCCAGCCGCCGTTCGGGCAGGCGGGCGACGCCGTTTCGGGAACGACCGCGACAGCGGCCGCCGGGGAGGCGTCGGCAATGTCGGACGAGGAACGGACCGGCGATACGCCGGCGGACAGCGCGCCGCTCACGTCCGCAGAGGAGCGGAGCGCAACGCCCGATGCGACGCCGGCCCCTGCCGTGGCTGCGGATGCCGCCCAGGATGCGCGCCCGGCCATCGACAACCGCTGGGGCGAGGGGGCTCCGTCCGTGACGGAAGCGGCGGAAGCAGCTCCCCCGGCCGCGGACAAGGACGCAAAGGCGGCGGACGAGCTGCCGGCCATCGACAATCAATGGGGTGCGGCGTCTGATGCGGCCGCCGCGGATGAGCTGCCGGCCATCGACAATCAGTGGGGGCGGCCCGCGCCGGCTGACGCGCGATCTGCGTCACCGGCTCAGGCGGAGATGTCCGCCGCCGCATCCGACGGGGAAGCCGTCCTGAACGGGGACGCCGACCAGCCCGGTCAGCCCGAACAGGCCGAACGGATCGCGCCTCAGTGCGCGCCGCTCGAGGCTGAGACGGCCGCCCCGGCATCGTCGGTCGCGGCGGGGGATGATGACGGCGCGACGCCTGTCGTACCTGCTGCGCCCGTCGCATCCGCTGCGCCAGACCAGATGCCACGTCCGGCGGAGGCCGGGAGTGTGACCGTCGGGGAGCCCGTACCCCAGACTCCACCCGCCGCCGGGGACTTCCTTGAATGGGTGGGCGAACCGACGCCCATCCCGTCCAGCCGCCCCCGCGAAGCGGCGGGCCGTGCCTCCGGCAGGCAGGCTGCCGCGCCGGAGACGACATCCGCCGGGGCCGCCGATCAGCCGCTGACCCTGACCATGCAGGAAGCCCTCAGGGCCGCGGAACAGGAGCAGCGGCAGACGGCGCCGAAGGCCGCGCCCGAGGCGGTGGATCGCCCGGCGAATCCCGCGACGGCCGCCACGGACGCCGGCCCTGAGGGGGAAGACGGCGCGGGCGTGCCCTCCCTCCTGCGGCGGGTACTGGGGCGCTTGCAGGGACACGGCGAAAGCTCCGCCACGCCCGCCGGGCCGCAAAGCGGCCGGGCCCGGGCGGCTGAGGCACGTCGTCAGGCCGTGTCCGAGGCCGCGCCGGCACGAAGCGTCACCGTCAGGGAGCCTGTCGCCGTCAGCACGCCGCCCGAGGGTGCGCCGTCCGGGCCCGTGTCCGTGCAGGCTCCCGCCGCTGCGGCGAGGCCGGCGCAGCCCCAGCCGGGCCCCGTCGCGCCCGCGCCCGTCCATGATGGCGGAGCGGAGGCGGCGGATCAGGAGATGCTGGATCTCGTCGCCCGCTTCGATGCGGCCGTGCGCAAGGCCCAGCAGGCCTTTGCCAACGGCAATTGTCCGACCGTCGCGGTGGCGGCCGAAAGTATCGCCCGCGATGCGGACGCCTTCGGTTTCCGCTCTCTGGGGCGCATGGCGCGCTGTGTGGAGCAGGCGGGTCGCCATGGGGATCTGGGGGCGCTCCGCGATCTGCTGCCCGATCTGGTGTCGCAGGTGGAGCGAAACCGCATCGCCATCCAGAAGGAATTGCGGTAACGGCTCCGGCCCGCTCCGGCGGGCCGGAAAGGGGTGGTGTGCCGCTCATGGAAAATCCGTTTCAGCCCGTACAGCTGGCGCTGCTGCTTCTTTGCCACCTGCTGTCCTGGGGCGCCGCCGGGCACGCTGTGCTGACCAAGCGCGATCCGCGTTCGGCGCTCGGCTGGTCGGCCACCCTGCTGTTCCTGCCGGTGGTGGGCCTGCTGCTCTATCTGCTGTTCGGCATCAGCCGGACCCAGAGCGCCGCGCAACGCATGATGCGCAAGCTGGCTGGGGGGGAGCCCTATGTCCCGCTTGACGGGGTGGAGGCGCAGCGACCGGGAGGCATCCCCGCTCAGGCGGTGCTGCTGGAGCGTCTCGGCCGCCGGCTGACCGGGCAGGAATTGTGCGGCGGCAACAGCATCGAGCCGCTGCGCAACGGCAATGAAGCCTATCCCGCCATGTTGCACGCCATCCATACGGCCAGGCGGCATGTCTATCTGTCCACCTACATCTTTGCCCACGGCAGCACGGCGGAGGCCTTTTGCGAGGCGCTCGCCCTGGCGGCGGCGCGCGGTGTGGATGTCCGGGTACTGGTGGATGGCTTTGGCGGGCGATTTTACTCCCTGCGGCGGCCTTGGGCGCATCTGCCCCGGCGCGGGGTGCGGGTGGCGCAGTTCCTGCCGCTGCAATTCTTCCCCCCCAAGCTGTGCATCAATCTGCGGACGCACCGCAAGTTGCTCGTGTGCGATGCGGAGGCCTTTACCGGGGGCATGAACATCTCCGATCAGCATGTCCTCTCCGGTCGCAGGAGTGATGTGCAGGACATGCAGTTCCGTTGTCGCGGCCCCATCGTCGACCGGCTGCTGCGGGCCTTCCTGCTGGACTGGGGCTTTGCCCTCGGCCGGACGGAACGTCCGCTGCCGCCGGCGCTGCCCGTTGCCCCCGCCGGGGACAGCCTGTGCCGTATGGTGCTGGACGGCCCGGACTCCGACGCGGACACCATCAATGATCTCATGGCCGGGGCCATCAGCGGGGCGACACGCAGCGTGCATATAATGACCCCGTATTTTCTGCCCTCGCACGAACTGATGACCAGCCTGCGCAGCGCGGCCCAGCGCGGACTGGATGTGCGGGTCATCCTGCCGGAACGCAATAATCTCCCCTATGTGCACTGGGCGACCTTCCGCCTGCTGCCTTCCCTGCTGCGGGCGGGGGTGCGCGTCTGGTATCAGCCGCCGCCCTTTGCCCATACCAAGCTGCTGGCCGTGGACGGCTGCTATGCCCAGATCGGCTCGGCCAATCTGGATGCCCGCAGCCTGCGCCTGAATTTTGAATTGAATATGGAAGTCTTCGACCCGCACTTCCATGATCTGCTCGTACGCCATATGGAGGACGCCATGCGGCGCGGGCGGGAGATGACGCTGGCCCGGCTGGCGTCCCGCAGTCTGCCGCTGCGGCTCCGTGATGCCGCCTGCTGGCTGTTCTCGCCCTACCTGTAAGGGCGGTTCTCCCCGTCCGTGGGCCGGCTTGACAGGCGGGGAGGGGCATAGTGGCTCCTTGCCCGGAGTTCGCGGCCAATGCCGGGCAGCAGAACGCCGTCTGGGCGGGCATGGTGACGGCCCGCGACTGGGGAGCGGATTGCATCATCAGCCTGGACGCGGATCTGCGGGATCAAGCGTCGTCCCCGGTATCTGGTGGAAAAGACGCTATGAGCCCGCTCCGGCGTCTGCTCGCCTGCGGGCGAAAGCTGACGGGCCTGGGCCTGGCCTGCGAACTGGCCATGCCCGTAACGGCCGTGCTGGTGGCCGTGGTGGTCCATGCGCTGTGCCGTTTCGGCGTGTTCCGGCAATGCGGCGGGCGGAGCGCGCCGTCCTGAGCGGCGGAGCCTCGGGGCGATGGATCCGGCGTCCCGCGCAAAAAAAGCAGCCCTGCACCGGGGTCGGCGTCTGATGGTGTCGACGCCGGACCGTCAGGCGGGCTGCCTTGCTTCATGGCGATGCGCGCTGGCCCGTCCCGGCGCGGGAGCCGGTCGTGCGCTGGCAAAAAGGGGCTCCCCCTCCGGCCGTGCCTCATGCCTTCGGCGGCGGAAAGGAGGGACGCAGGCGCTGTACGCGCGCCGGCGGCAGATTGATGAGGACGCGCCGCGTGCATTCCGGCACGAAGCCGGCCTGGCTGAGCGGCGTCCGTCCCCAGAGGGCATAGGTGAACTGGATGACGCGGCCGTCCGCATCCAGGCACTGCCGCATGGCGGCCATGATGCCGGTCCGGCATTCGAGGGGCAGGCTGAGCAGGGGCAGGGAGGAGACGATGGCCGCCACCCGCCTGCCCTGCGGCAGATATTCACCCAGCCGCATGGCGTCGCCCTGCACGACGGGGACATGGGGGAAGCGGTCCTGCAGCATGCGGCAGAAGCTGGGCATACGTTCGATGAGCAGCAGGCGCTGGGCGGGGAGGCCATTTTTCAGCAGGGCCCGGGTGACGACGCCCGTGCCCGGCCCCAGCTCCACCACCATATCCTGCCCGTGGAGGGCGGAGGGCGGCAGCAGATCGGCCATCGTCTGCGCCAGGACAGCGCTGCTGGGGCAGACAGCGCCCACGCCGTGCGGCGCGCGAAGCGCCTGCCGCCAGAAGGCCCCGAAGGAGGCCGCCATGCCCAGCACGCCGCCGTTGCCGGCGTAACGGCTCCAGTCGGCGCGCAGGCTGCGCCAGGTATTGCTCAGGCGCTGCTGCGTAAGATGTGCTAAACGGGTCATGCCGAATCCTTTACTGCCTTGCGGCGCGAGCGTTTGCGCCGCTGCCGCAGCATAGCCGCAAAAGCCGGCGGAGGCCAGTCTTTCCCGGCGGTTTTTCGTGCCCAGGAGCATGGGGGATCCGTCGTCGGAAAAGCGTCAGGCTTCCGGCCGCGACCGTGCCGCGGGCTAGAAGGTATAGCCTACGGTGACGGAATAGATGTTGGCCACGGTGTCCCGGCTGTTGCCGCCGCGGATGCCGGAAAGACCTTCGCGGATGCCCGAGGCGTCCGTACGCCCATAATCCATGTCGTATACCCAGAGGTGGGCATAGGCCAGGTCAAGCGTCCAGTTCTCCCAGCTGAAGCCCAGCCCCGCGCTCACGCCGGTACGGCCGTAGCTGGGGACCATGAAGTCCGCGTGCGATTCGTTGGTGACCGGCGTTTCGTACCAGATGCCGGCGCGCAGGGCCAGCCAGTCCAGCGGGGCATATTCCACGCTGGCATTGAAGTTCCAGCCGTCGCGCCAGCCCTTCTGGTTGAGGGCCTGGTAGTTCGAATCAAAGTAGATGTTCAGGGAGTCGTAGGTGGACCAGCGGGTGAACACCGTCCCCACTTCAAAGCTCAGGTTGTCCAGCGGCTTGTAGGAAAGGCCCACGGCAAAGGAGTCCGGCAGATGTACCGTGCTGTGCGCGCCGGTGTCCACGGTATGGGGAACCTCGTTCATTTCCGCCAGCAGATTGCTCTGATGGCGGGAATAGTCCACCTCGCCGTCGATGTTGAGCGTGACCGGGCTCTTGTAGGAAAGGCCCAGCGACAGTTCGTCCGTCAGACGGAAATGGGCTCCCAGGTGCAGACCGGCGCCCCAGCCCGTGCCGGTGAGTTCCAGTTTGCTGTCAGGGCCTTTTTGCGGGAAGGGGCCGTTGAGTTGCAGGGAGGGGAGCTGCTGCGTCATGCCGAAATTGGCGTACATGATCTCCACGCCGGCGGACAGCGAGAGCACATCGCTGACCTTCATGGCCACGGCAGGCACAAGGGAAAAGGTCTGGAAATTCACGCTGGTGAGGTTGTAGCGCCCGATCCAGTTGTCCGAGAACTCATTGCCGAGGCCGAAGCGGGAAAACATGCCGAGCCCCAGCCAGAAGCGGTCGTTGAGCTGATGGGTGATGTAGGCGTGCGGAGCGGGCCAGACGTTGGGCTTGGTTGTGGTGGCTCTGCTGCTGCCGTCGGTGAGCTGGGCATCAATGGTTCCCATGGGCGCGATGATGGCGAAGCCGCCCATGACCCGGGTGCCGGGCAGCTGAGTGATGCCCGCCGCATTGTAGGCCAGCGCTGACGGGTCATCGGCTCGGCCCACCATGCCCCCGGCCAGCGACAACCCGCGCGAACTCCATTCCGTGAGGGAAAAGCCCTCAGCCCGCGCAAGGCAGACCTGACAGGCCCAGAACAGACAGCACAGCAGCACCAGATACCGTTTTTTCACGCGTTCCCTCCCCAGGACGTTCGTGTGTCGCACGGATCACGACATCCAGTCTTCCTGAAAAATAAAATTTTGCAACAATATTCTTATATTGCGTTGCAAGTCAAGTTTTTTGCCGTCAGAAGGAGGCGGCGCGGGACGCCCGCCCCCAGCCCGCCCTCCGGCTGCGCCACGGCGTCAGTCGAAAAAACCGCTGACGCTGGTCGTCTGGCGAAAATCGCAGGGCCAGAAGCCTGTGGCACGGAGGATGCTCTCCACGCTATCGCGCGCGGACGAGAGGGGCCGCTGGTGCTGGAGGAGCGGCCGGGGGCACAGACGCAGACGGAGTTCCCCCAGCGCCGGGCTGCCGTCCGCCGCCGTCAGGGCCGCCAGGGCGGCTTCCGCATCGGCCAGGCGGCGCAGCGTGTCTTCCTCCGGGCGGCAGCCGTAGGCGAGGCGGGTCAGCAGACAGGGCCGGGCCGCCTGCCCGGGATCGTCAAGGCCCCAGAGAGCGCCCAGCCGGCGCAGATCCGCCTTGGCTATGCCGGCCTCTGCCAGCGGCGAGGCCACGCCGGCTTCCCGCAGGGCCCGCAGGCCGGGCCGGTAAGCGTGCAGGTCGTCGGCATTGCTGCCGTCGCAGAGCAGGGCATCGGGCAGGCCGAGGCGGAGCAGCCGTTCCCGCAGGGCGGTGACAAGACCCGCCTTGCAGGCATAGCAGCGCTCCCGGCTGCCGGCGGCCACCTCCGGCAGGGCAAGGGGTGAAAAGGGCACGATTTCCAGCCGCAGGCCCCGCGCCTCCGCCCGGCGGATGGCGGCACGGCTTTCCGCCTCGGGCACATGGGGCCCGCCGGCGTGCAGGGCGAGGAAGGGGATGTCTTCCCGTTGCAGGGCCAGACAGAGGAAGCGGCTGTCCACGCCGCCGGAGTAGGCCACGGCCAGCGCCGGGGCCGTCCGGGCGCAGGCCGTCAGGCGATCGTGCAGCCGCTGTGCGGCGGCGGCCAGCGGGGCGGGCAGGGCCGTCCCGTCAACAGCTACCATGCGAGGCGGACCTTGGCCCCGCGCCGGGCCATCTCTTCCTTGCATTGCCGGATGGTGTACTGGCCGTAATGGACGATGGAGGCGATGAGCGCCGCCGACGCGCCGCCCGTGCTCACGGCCTCGTACATGTGCGCGGGATTGCCCGCGCCGCCGGAGGCGATGACCGGGATGTTCACGGCATCGGCGATGGCGCGGGTGAGCGTGAGTTCATAGCCGTCGCGGGTCCCGTCGGCGTCGATGGAATTGACGCAGAGTTCGCCCGCCCCCAGTTCCTGGCAGCGGCGGGCCCAGGCGATGGCGTCCAGTCCCATACGCTTGCGGCCGCCGTGGATGACGATCTCATACCCGGAGGGGATGGCGTCGCTCACGGGCACGCGCAGCACGTCCATGCCCACGACGATGGCCTGCACGCCGAAGGCCGCCGCGCCGTCGCTGACGAGCCGCGGATCCTTGACCGCCGCTGAATTGATGGACACCTTCTCGGCCCCGGCCACCAGCACGGCCCGCATGTCCGCCACGCTGGAGATGCCGCCGCCCACGCAGAAGGGGATGAAGATCTGTTCGGCCACGCGCTCCACCACGTCCAGGAAGATGCCGCGATCCTCGGCGGAGGCCGTGATGTCGTAAAAGACGATCTCGTCCGCGCCTTCTTCATAATAGCGGCGGGCGCTCTCCACCGGATCGCCGATATCCTCGTTGCCGGCAAAGCGGATGCCCTTGGTGAGGCGGCCGGCCCGCACGTCCAGACAGGGGATGACACGTTTACTGAGCATGGCGCACCTCGCGGCAGTAATCAAAGAAGTTGCGGAGGATCTGCAGGCCGGGGCGGCCGCTCTTTTCCAGATGGAACTGTACGGCCCAGAGCCCGTCGCGTCCGTAGACGGAGCAGAATTCCTGTCCGTACCGGGTGGTGGCCATGACCAGTTCCGGGGCAGGCTCCACATGGTAGCTGTGCACGAAGTAGAATTCCGCGTCCGCCGGCAAATGGGCCAGCAGCCGCCCGGGCCGGCGCAGGTTCAGGCTGTTCCAGCCCATGTGCGGCACCGGGGCGGGGCTGCCGTCCTCCTGCCGCAGATCGTCGGCAAAGCGCAGGCAGCGGCCGGGCACGACGCCCAGGGTCCGCACGTCGTTCTCCTCGCTGGATTCCAGCAGGATCTGGCAGCCGAGGCAGATGCCGAGCAGGGGCTGTCCGGCGTCGATGGCCTGTCGCAGCACGCGATCCAGCCCGGCCGCGCGCAGATGGTTCATGGCCTGGCCGGCCGCGCCCACGCCGGGAAAGATGATGCCCTGAGCGCCCAGGAGCACATCGGGCTCCGCCGTCACCTCGCAGGGGATGCCGAGATGTTCCAGCGCGCGCCGGACGCTGGTCTGATTGCCTGCCTTGTATTCCAGAATTGCCAGCATGTCATTGATCCTTGCCGGGGTTGTCCGGCCCGCCCGTTCGGGCGTGCTGCCGGAGGTTGCGTCAACGTGGCGTCCCGCGACCGGGGCAGTTGCCGGCCCCGCAGCGGCGCGCCGGGGGAGTATAGCCGCAAGCCCGGCGGCAGGCAATGCGTTCCCTGAGGCATCGGCCGGGATCAGTAATTGATCTTCCAGCGCACGCCCGCCGAGGTGTTCTCCTGCTCGGTGCGGATCTGGGCCTTGCTGTGGGGCGTCATCTGGAGTTCGATGATCACGGCGGTGCTGTCCGGCTTCATGCCCTGCGCCACGCCGAGGTAAAGCTTTTCGCCGATGAACTTGCCGGCTTCCAGCGTGCTCTCCTCCGTATTGTCGCCGTTGTCGTCGGTGGTCGTGCGCGAGCCCACGCGCAGCACGTCCACGCCCAGCGTTTTCCGGGCCACATCCAGCACATTGAAGCCGCCGCCCCCGAAACCGGCCAGCTCGGCCACGGCCGCGGCCAGCCGCAGGTTCTCGAAGCGGCCGAGATCGCTGGACGCGCGTCCGAACATGATGCGCGAGATGATCTCCTCCTGGGGCATGACGGGCGTGCTGGCAAGCTGGAATTTCGGTTGCTGCGCCGTGCCGCCCACCCGGACATCGGCCACGATGTCCGCGGCCTCGTGCCGCAGCACCACGTCCAGCAGCGGGTTGGACGGCGGGCCACCCGCAAAGCGCACGATGCCCCGGTAGAGGGTGAACTTGGCGTTGAGGAAGCTGAAGGTCCCTTCCACCGCCTCCACGCTCCCCGTGACGCGGGGAGCGGTCAGCGGGCCGCCCGCGCGGATGTCGGCTTGCCAGAGGCTGTCGAGACCGCGTCCCTTCACCGTGAAGCGGCCGGTCGTCCGCACCCGCGCATCGAGGCTGCCCACGGCGGGGCGGGCCCTGGGCGCGGGCTTCGCCACGGCGGCGGTCTCGCTGATGGGCAGAGTGGTGATGCTGCTCGTGGTGGTGATGCGGTCGATGCGCACCTCGCCGGAGTCCACGCTGATGTCGGCCTTGACCCGCGGGGCCGTCAGGGGGCCCCGGACGGAGGCCGTGCCGGAAAGGGCAATGGTCACGTCCCGCCGCCGCAGGGGGTGCAGATTTTCCAGCCGACCCGAGAGGTCGAGCGCCCGGCCGGCCGGGGCAAGCTCCCCGTTGAACGTGGCGCGGCCCGTCCGTCCGTCGCTCAGGGACGCATCCAGCCGCACGCGGCCCAGTCCGGCCAGTCCGTCCAGACGGCTGCGGGCCAGCTCCGCCCGTACCCGGATATCCTGCAACAGCACGCCCAGGGCCACATCCTCGAAGCGTCCCCTTTCCAGATCGACCCGGGCGGTGAGGGCCGGGTCATCGAGCGTGCCGGACAGATCGGCCCGCAGATCCAGGTTGCCGGACAGCCGGCGGTCGGCCAGCGGCACAAGAGCCCAGAGCGGCGCGATGGCTCCCCGCCAGCGCAGCTCGCCCGCCAGCGCGGCATGCGGCGCCAGGGAGGGCAGGCCGCCGGCAAAGGCCAGCGGCAGCCGGAAACGGCCGGAGATGGTCTCCGCGCCCAGCAGGCGGCGGCTGTTTTCGGGCACGTCAAGCCGCAGGTCCAGTTCGCCGCCGCGTTCTCCCTGCCGTACGCCGCCGGTGACGGCCCAGTCCAACGGCGGCAGGGGCGCGCCGGGCAGATGCAGGCCGTCCACCTTGAGGGAGAATTTCCCCTGCGGCCGGGCCGGACTGCCGCTGAGGGCGGCCTCCAGCGCCACCTGACCCTGAGGCAGAGCGGGGATGACCGCCTGCCACGGGGCAAGCGCCGTGGCCAGCAGCCGCAGCCGGGCTTCCAGCGCTTCCGGAGCGAGCCGGCCGGAGAGTTGCAATTGCCCGGAGGGAGTGAGGCGGATGTGCAGCGGTTCGCAGGCCAGGCTTTGGGCCGTGTAGCGCAGGCGAGCCGCCTTTTCCAGCCGCAGGCCGACCTTGTGCGCGGGCAGCGCGACCGTGAGCCGGCTGAAGGCAAGGCTGCCGGGCTGCCATTCCAGACGGACGTCGGCCTGCACGTCCCCGGCGGCCGTCGCGTCCAGACGCAGCGGCCCGATCAGCGGACCGCCCGCCCGCAGGCGGGGCCGGACAAGACGCAGGGAGGACGCTTCCACTCGTTCCGCGTAAAGATCGCAATCAAGGACAGGGGCCTCCGCCGCAAGGGGGGCGGTGTCCGCTGCCTGCGAGGGCTGCGGCGCGAGGCTGGCGCGCAGGGTCAGCGCCTGCCAGAGCAGCAGTGTCCTGTCTGTCTGGCGGACGCGACCGCGCGGCGCTTCCAGCGCCAGATGCCAGTTCGTCACGCCCCAGAGGCGGGCCCGCTCCGCGTCGCTCTCCCGCCCTGTGGCGCGCAGCGTGAAGGTGACGGGCTGGCCGTCGGCCCGAAGGCCGGGCAGCAGACGGCCGGTCGTGCGGTTGACGTCGTCCCAGCTTTTGACGGCCAGGTCCAGGCGGCCCCGCATGGGCGGCATCCGCCGCAGGATGGCGGAGATACGGCGGCTGACGATGTCGTCCGCCGCGAGCCGGTCCGCCGCCGGAGAGGGGGCGGTGTCGTTCGTGGCGGCCGGAAGGAGGTCGTCCGGGGGAAGGTCGTCCGGCGGCGCGGACGGGAGGGACGCGTCCGCCTCCGGCAGGAGCAGGTCCACCCCCCAGCTGCCGCGCAGGCGCACGCCCGCGCCATCCGCCGCGAGATCTTCCAGCGAGATTCGCCAGAAGCGCTGCCGCTCCTGCTGGCGCAGCCCCGCCGCCAGCAGGAGGTCCGCCCGCAGGGGGGCGTCGTCCAGACGCGTCTCGGCGTGCAGGGCCAGGCGCAGCGTGCCGCCGTCCAGCGCGGCGCGCCAGCGCAGCGGCAGGGATCCCAGCCGTAGACGCGGGGCTGTCAGGCGGAGGGGGCGGGCCGGGGCTGCGGGAGCGGCCTTTGCCGTTGAGTGGGCGGGTTGTTGCGGCGCGGCGGAGCCGGGACTTGCCGGGGCTGGCGCGGCAGGATCCGCCAGTGCGGCGGGGAGCAGCTTCGTGCCGTCCACGTCAAGAGAGAGGCGCGGCGCGCCCAGCGGGCCGCTCAGGCAAAGCTGCGCCGATGCCGGGCCGGAAAGCAGGGCGGTCCAGGCCTCCGGCCGGCGCGGCGTGACGTCCAGTCGCAGGGAGAGTTCCAGCGGCGCGTCCCACAGCCGTTCCGGCCGGGCATCCAGATGCAGGGAAAAGCGGCCGGCCGCATGGGCGACGCCCGCCGTGGCCTCGATCTCCGGCAGCGCAAGGCTCCACTGCCCGTCCTCCTGCCGCCGCGCCCGCAGCCGCAGGCGCGCGTCGGCCCGGCCCGTGCCGAACAGGGGGAGCAGGGCGTCGGGAAGCTCCCGGCGCACGGACGACGCGGGGGAAGGGGGCGTGCCGGGCGAGGCCGTCGCTGCCGCCGTGGCCGCATCGCTTGCGGCCGGAACGCCGCCGGAAGCGGCCATGTCCGCCGTCATGTCCGCGGCCGGTGATGCCGTGGCGGCGGTCGTCTCTTCGGGCGGGGATGCCTCGTCCTGCGGCCAGAGGGCCTGCGCCGTGAGATCGGCCAGCAGGTCGGCGCGCGGGCCCAGCCCGCCGTCAAGGCGCAGCTCCAGGGAGACGCGGGGGAAGGGGCCGCCGGCGTCTGGCGTGTCCCGCATGTCGGGCGGCATGTCCTCCGCCTCAGGGGGCAGCAGGGCCAGCCACTCCGGCGGCAGGGCCAGCTTGTCCACACGCACGAGCGCCTGGACGCGCGGCAGGGCGGCGGGCAGATCGCCCAGCAGGGCCAGCACCTCGTGCAGGCTCCGTCCCACATGATCCGCCAGTTCGCCGGGCGTACGCACGGGCTCCGCCTCGGGCGGGCTGTCCGGCAGCAGGGGCAGCCGGTAGAGGCCGCCGCCGCGCAGGGCAAGGGGATCCAGATGCAGCACGAAGCCATCCTGCCAGCCGAGCTTCCAGGCAAAGGACGCCTCCGGGAGATCCAGCCAGCGGCCCGCGGCATCTTCGCCACGCACGGCCAGCCTGATCTGGAAGGGCAGGCCTTCCAGCCTGTCCAGCGTGAGGCGCAGGCCGGAGGGCTCCAGCGCCGAGGCCAGCGTGGCGTTGAGGGTTTCCCGCAGCCAGGCCTGACCGGAGGCAGAGCACAGCCAGCCCAGGCCTCCCCCGGCAAGCAGGAGCAGGAGCGCCGGAAAGAGCAGCAGCGCGCGCAGCAGGCGTCGCCGGCGTCCGCCCGGCTGTTTCGGGGGCCTGGGCGTGGCGGCGGGCTCCGCCGGGCGGGGGACGGGAGGGGCGGGGACGACCTGCGGCATCAGAATGATTGTCCTATGCTGATATAGAATTGCAACGGCGGATCGCCGTCCACGGGATTGAGGGGCGTGGCCACATCGAGCCGCAGCGGGCCCACGGGCGTGTAATAGCGCAGGCCGAGGCCCGTCCCCCAGTGCAGGTCGCGCAGGGTGGGGTACTGTTCGCGGTAGGCCATGCCGCCGTCCAGAAAGGGCACGAGGCCCACATCTTCCGTGATCTTGATGCGGGCTTCCAGATTGACCAGCTGATAGGAGCGGCCGCCCAGCGGATCGCCCTTGTGGTTGCGCGGGCCGAGCGACTGGTAGGAATAGCCGCGCACGCTGCCCGCGCCGCCGGCGTAATAGCGCATGGATGCCGGCATGGCGTGCAGGGGGACGCCCGCCATCATGCCCGCCGCCACGCGCCCCGCCAGCACGAGCCGGTCATCCGGCTTGCCGCGCGGGGTATGGAAGGGGGCGTAATAGCCCATCCATTCGGCCTCGCCGGTCAGGGCGGTGAAGGTCGTGTCGTAGTAGCCTGCCACAGGGCTGACGAGGACCTTGCCGAAGGTTCCTTCGCGCGGGCTGACCTTGTTGTCCCGGCTGTCGCGGCGGATGGTGAAGCGCGGGCCGATGACGCTGTACAGACGCATGCCGTGACCGTCTTCGGCGATCTGGCCGCCGTCGCCGCCCACGCCCACGCCCACACGCCAGAAGCGGTTGACCCGGCGGTTGAGGTAGGCATAGCCCGCCAGACCGCGCCGTTCATACGCGTCCGTGTCCTCGTGCAGGGCCGAGGCTTCGGCGTCCAGGCTCTGACCGGAGCGCAGGAAGGCGGGCTTTTCAAAGCTGGCCACGAGACCCTGTTTTTCCGTGGTGACGGGCAGATTCAGGCGCAGGGTCTCGCCGTTGCCGAGGATGTTGCGGTGTTCCCACTCGCCCTCCACCCCGAAGCCGGTATCCGTATCGTAGCGGGCCTCGGCCGCCAGTGAGCGGAAGGGCGCGTCTTCCACGCTGAGATCCAGCGGCAGGGGCGCGACCTTGCCGGGGCCGGACTGCCGCCGCCATTCGTCCAGGGCGGGTTTGAGGGTGACGCTGTTGAACAGGCCGAGCCCCCGCAGGCGGTCGCCGTAATTGCCCACGCGGCGGCTGTTCCAGCGTTCGTCGTCCGGCCGCCAGTAGGCGAGCCGCTTCAGATAGGCCTCGGCCACTTCGCTGGCGCTCACAAGACGCACCTCGCCCATGAGGGCGGGCGGGCCGGGATCGATGACGATCTCGGCATTGAGCGTGCGCAGCTCCTTGTCCAGGGTGTAGCGCGTGGCGGCCGTTTTGGCGATGGGGTAGCCCTGGCGGCGCAGATAGCGCCCCACTCTGTCCACGGCTTCCAGCATGTCTTCGGCGGTGACGGGCTTGCCCGGTTCGAGGCGCAGATGGTGCGGAAAGCGCGGCGGCGACACGGGTTCGCGCGCTTCCCGGCCCAGCAGGCCCTGGAGGCCGCTGTACTGGGCAAGGCGGGTCCCTTTGCGGAAGGCCTCCGGCACATAGGGCTCAGGCTCATAGCGGACCACGGCGCGGCCCAGCACATAGCGGGGCCCGGGCACGAGGCGCAGCACCACCTGAGCCTTCTTGCCGCCCATGTCGATGTGGAAGTCCGCCGTGCCTTCATAATAGCCCTGGGCATGCAGGAGCTGTTCGGCGCTTTCCTTGTCCAGTCGGGCCCGCCGTTCCAGCGCCAGCAGGCTGTCCGGCGCCTCCTTGCGTAATTGCAGCAGGGTGCTGGCCGCTTCCATCTTGTCCTTGAGGTCCTCCGCCGCCGCGGTCAGCTCATCCCGGCGGGGCGCGGACTTTTCCGTTTCAAGAGCGTCCGCCGGGGTGTCCGTCGGGGCTGCCTTGTCGTCGGCCCCGGCATCATCCAGCGGGTGGGCGTAGGGATCGCCGTCCGCCCGGGCGGCGGCCACCTCCCGGGTGACGGCGGCGGCCTCATCCCGCAGGCGATCCGTGCCGGTGTCCGGGCGGGGAAGAGGTTTCTCCACCACAATGCGGACATCATAGGGGACGGGATCGGCCGCCCAGGAGGCCTCCCCGGGGGGGGTATCGTCCTGCGGCGGCTGTTCCTGCAGCATCTGTACGAGGCCGCAGCCCCCGAGCAGGGGGATGATGAGCAGCCAGCAGAGGATATGGGTACACAATCGGCGGAAAAACATGGAGCATGGTAGCCTGTCACCCGCCTGGCCGCAAGGGGCCTGACGGCTTGGAAATCCTGGCGCACTGCGCTACAAGGAGAGAGACATCATCCCCTAGCTTCTCCAGGAGAGCCGACATGACCTATGATCTTTGTCTCCATGTTGATCTGAACGACGCCGCCCTGCTGGCGCTGGCCCTCAAGAATGCCCGCAATTACCAGAATGCCTTGCCGGATGAGACCTTTGAACTGGTCATGGTGGGCAACGGGCCCTCGGTGACGCTCTTTACCGCCGCCCAGCCCGCCTTGCGGGAGATGGCCCAGCCGCTCATGGACAAGGGCCTCAAGATCCGTCTGTGCCGCAACGCCCTCAATGACAACAATCTGACCGAGGCCGATCTCTGGCCGGGCATCACGGTGGTTCCCGCCGGGCTGGTCGAGATCGTGCGCCTCCAGAAGGCCGGTTTCGCCTATATCAAACCGTAGGGGGACAGGCCCGCGTGCGAGAACGCCCCTCCCCGGCGCAGTGCGGGCGGGAAGGGGCGTTCTCTGTATACGGGTTGTTCGCGCGGTCCGTGCGCGGGAAGGGGCCTTACCCGCCGTCACGACATTGTGTACCTGCCGTTCGCGCGGTCCGTGCGCGGGAAGGGGGCAGGCCGGGGCCCCCCGGCCGGCGTGTGCGCGGCAGCGGGGACAAGGGCCGGCGATCTTCCCTAAACAAGTTTTTCTTTCTGCTTTTCGGCGTAATCCAGCATTTTCCGTGCTTCTTCAAAATCCGGCTTGAGCTGGAGCGCCGCCTTGGCGGCCATGATGGCCTTGTCCCACTTTTTCCAGTCGATGTAGAGCCGGCCGATGTTGAAATACAGGTTGGGCTCGTTGCGAAGATACTGCGAACCGCGCAGGAAATAGCTTTCGGCCACATCGAACTTGCCGAGCTTGCGCAGGGCGATGCCGGCGGCGCTGTAGAGGAAGAGCATGTCCGGCTGACCGTCGATGGCGGCCGTGAGGTATTCCACGGCTTCTTCATACAGGCCGGCCTTGAGCAGTATCTCCCCCGCTCTGCCCCGCAGGATGAAGTCCGCGGGATACTCGCGCACGAGCATGGCCAGCGTGGCCTTGCCGGCCACGACCTGCCCGCGCGCCAGCTCGTCGGCGGCCTTGGCCAGGCCGCTGCGCTTGCGTTCTTCCACTTCGCGCATGCGCTCCTGAGCGTCTTCCATCTCCGCTTCCTGAAGGACGCTCAGCAGGTTGCCGAGCTGTTCGTACAGGGCCTTGCCCTGCCCGGGTTCATAGGTGATGGCGAGCGCGTAATGCTGCCGCACCCGCGGCATGTTGGCGATGACGGCCACCGCATTGGCGATCATTTCCGAAAATTCCATCCGTTCGGCCTTCATGAGCGGCTGACGGAGGATGACGGCCAGCGCGCTTTGCAGCGCCTGGACCGCGGGCATGGCCTTGTCCTGTTTGGCGAGCGAGCTGATTTGCCCCAGCTGGCGGCGGGCATTGGCTAATTCGGCAGACATGTGCGCCTCGTTACAGTTATGGTGAAAGGACAATCTACCCCAGCACGGCGGGAGAGTAAAGCCCCGGCAACGGGAACGGAAGGTCGGGAAAGACAAATCGCATTTCTAGAAAATATATGGAAATTATTTAGTTTTTTCTTGATGGCATAATTTTTGTTTGCAGGTCGCTTTTACCGGTCCGGGCCATTGACAAGCTTTTGCGGCGGATGCTAACTTTTTTCCGCCGGCGAAAATCTCCGGCAGCCATGTGGCGTTCCCACGCCAGCCCGCAGGATCGTCCGTCGGGTGGGAAGTTACGGCGGTATCGCCAAAGGAAGGAAGCACCGTGCAAAAGACTCTGGAAGAGATTTGTCTCAAACACGACAACGGCAACGACTTGTGCTTTCGCGGGCGTCTTTTTTCCGAATGCTCCTGGTTCGATGATGAACATCAGGTGATGACCCGGCAGAAATTGTATGTGACGGACAAGAATGAACAGGTCTATTACATCGTCCGTTCCCACGGGCAGGAGCGCAGCCGCCATGCCTACCGTCTGACCGTGGACGGGGAGACCTGCGTCATCTACAATGGCCGCAGCGAGATGGCCTTGCAATTCGATATGCTGATGCTGGCCGTGCGCGGCCTGTGCGGCCTGGATGCCGAGGCCACGCCGACTCTCGGTCAGGTGGAAGAAATGCTGCGCGTGGTCAACGGCTAGGTCCCCCGGCGGACCGCCGCCGTCTCCCTTCGCATCCGTCATGCCCCCGTAAGGGGGCTTTTTTTATGGTGTCGGCCTTCCAGCGCGAGCAGGAAGCGCTTGATGTCCTGTCCTGCGGAATAGCCTCCCGGATCGCCGCCAGTGCGGATGACCCTGTGGCAGGGAATGATGACGGGAAGGGGGTTCCTGCCATTGGCATTGCCCACGGCCCGGCAGGCATGCGGCTGTCCGATGCTGGCGGCCAGCATGGCGTAACTCCAGGTCATGCCGTAGGGGATGGCGCGCAGGGCCTGCCAGACGCGTTGCTGGAAGGGCGTGCCCCGCACATCCAGCGGCAGCGTGAAGGCGTGCAGGCTGCCGGCAAAATAGGCGTCCAGCTCTTCCCGGGCCTGCGCGAGATGTCGCCGTATGGCCGCATCCGCCGGTACGGCCGCGACAGGCGGGCGCTCCGCCTGTCGTGCGGCGTCATGATCGCAAAAGCGCAATGCCGCAAGCCCGCGCGGCGAAGCAAGGAGCAGCAGCTCGCCCAGGGGGGAGGGGATACGCTGCGCGCCCAGACTGCCATCGGCAAAAGGCGTCATGCCGCGTCACCCTGCGGGCCCGGGTCGTCCGCCGGCGCGGGATCGCGCAGGAAGCAGGCGGCCAGCCCGCCCACCACCGCCACGGGCGCAAGGCAGAGCATGGCCGTGGGCAGGCCCCCGTACTGATCGGCCACGCGGCCCAGCAGCGGGGTGACCATGCCGCCCACGCTGAGAGCGAGCCCCAGCGTCACGCCGGAGGCCAGACCCACGTTGCGGGCAAGGTACTTCTGCCCCAGCACCACCATGGCGCTGAACGGCGAAAACAGGCCCACGGCCAGCGGGGCGAGCAGCAGGGCCGCCAGCCAGGGGGTGTCCGTACGGGGGAAGAGCAGCAGGGCCGGCAGGCAGACGAGGTAGGCCAGCCGGATGACGCGGCTGTATCCTATCCTGTCCGCCAGCATGCCGCCCAGCACATTGCTGGTGACGCCCACGCCGCAGAAAAAGGTCAGCACCAGCCCGGCATCGGTCGTGCCGGCCCGGAAGACGTCCGTCCAGTAAAGGGGGATGTAGCTGTTGAGGCCAAGGAACAGAATGGAGCGGGACATGATGACCAGCGTCAGCGTGCCGAAGGCCCGCCAGTCGTTGCGGCCCCCGGGAGATGCCTTTGCCGCCTGCCGGGGCGCATCCGGCAGGGGAGCGCAGAGCAGCAGGCGAAACAACAGGGCGGCCATGACCAGCGAGAGCAGGGCGAAAACCAGCGTGCCCCGCAGGCCGAACAGGTGCGTGGCCGCCGTGACCAGCAGCGGCCCCAGCACAAGGCCGCTGTTGCCGCCCACGGAAAAGATGCTGAGCCCCGTGCCCTGCCGGCGGTCGGAAACGCGGTTGGCGTAGCGCGCGCCTTCGGGATGGAACAGCGCCCCGCCGATGCCGCTCAGCACAAGGGCGGCGAAAATGGCCGCGTAGCTGTCCAGCAGGCCGCACAGGCCGATGCCCAGTCCGGCAAGCAGGACCCCCAGCGGCACAAAGACGGGGCTGTGTACCCTGTCCGACAGCAGGCCGAACGCGGGTTGCACGATGGACGAGGCCACGGAATAGGCGAACATGAGGCCGCCGGCCGTCTGGTAGTCGAAATGATGCACGGCCGCCAGATAGGGCAGCAGGGTGGGCAGTGCGCCGCCGTTGACGTCGCAGGAGAGGTGTCCCAGAGAGATGGTGAGGATCTTTCGGATATCCATGCGCGCTTCGCTCCGCATCAGGCAATGGCGCGAGCTTACGCTTTCCGGCCTTGCAAGTAAAGCCGGGGAACGGAATGACGCCAGCGGCACGAACCCGCAGCCGACCGTTTATGGGTGCTGCGCGCGGCGGGTCCATGCGTCACTGAGGGCTGTCGCCGGGCTGGCGTCGTGAAGGGAAAGAGATGGACGGGGCGATGGCAGGCGGTACATGTCCCGTGGCGGAGATGGCGGCAATGGCTCGCGCATCCTCCCGGCGATCGGGAACAGGGCTGGCCCGCGCAGGAACGTTCAACAGAGTTTGAGGATGTCCCGGTACACCTGATACACGTCAAGGACGGCATCACGCGGGGAAAGGTTGCGGTCCCCGGACATGAGGAGGCAGGCTGACCGCGCCATATGCAGCCGCACTCCCTTGTTGAGATTGTCTATGTCGGCAATGGTGAGCGTGGGCTGGCTTTGCGCTTCCTGTTCCTGGTCCTGGTCTGCCATACGCGATTCCTCCTTGGGTAAACATTTATTAAAAAATACATATTCACTATGCTTTTGACAAGAGGGAGGCATGCGCGGAAAAAATAATACTTGTTTACTATGTTTAGGCGTGCGCGGCGAAAGACGACACATACGGCGGCACTAAGCCGGATCCAGGCCCGTGGAGGGGCCGTACACGGCCAGGATAAGCCCGGCAAAGGCCTGGCGGAACAGCGGCAGGCTCCTGTCCGGGAGCAGGATGGCGCAGTCCTCGGTCGGGGCGGCAAGGCATCGTGCCCCATGCGCCTGGATATGCATGAGGCCGGGAGGCCCGTAGTCGCGCAACGGTCCCCAGCAAAGGAAGGGGCGGTCCAGATCCGCGTCCCGGCAGATGCTCAGTTTCTGGCCGCCCGGCCGCTGCGTCAGGCGGACAAGGCAGGGGAGCTGTTTTTCGGCGCGGCGTCGCAGGGTGCGGTAGAAGGCTTCCAGACTGTTATAGAGGGGATAGCCGCGAAAGAGGTTGTAGGATCGCTCCACCGTACCGGCCTGAAGACGGCGGAGCAGGAGCTCCAGCTCCTCCGCGCGGCTGGCGGGGCGGCAGTCGCCGATATAGTCGCAGGCGACGGCGACCGCCCGCGCCGGGACGCCTCCCTCAAGTATGTTCGCCAGATATTCCCAGAAGAGGCGGCGCGCCTCGCCGGGCCGGTAAAGGATCGTCTCCCGCAGGCGGCGCAGTTCCGGGAGCTCGCCCCGCTCGCGCTGGGCAAGACAGGCCGCCACGGCGGCGGAGACCTCCTCCGGCGTGGAGGCGACGAGGGGGTGCAGGGCGCGGTCCTGTGCCGTCATGCCCTGCGAGGGAATGCAGACGGCGGGCTGTCCGGTGGCCGCGAGAAAGATACGTCCGGCCGTGGTGTGGGCGTCATACAGCAGGGCGGCCGCGTGCGGCAGACAGCGCAGGGTGCTGCCGCCCGTGTCGAGCCGGAAGCGCTTTTCGTGGCGCAGGGCCGCCGCCAGCGGGGCATAGGCCACCGCCGCTCCGGGAAAGGGGCGCACCACCACGTCATAGCGGGGGAAGTCCGCAAGGCAGCGGCGCACGATGGCCAGCTTTTCGGGCAGGGAACAGCCGTGCGCGGTGGTGCCGCAGCAATACATGATGCTGTCCTTGCGGGGTTCGGCCAGCCAGCGCTCACGCAGCAGATCGAGCTTGAGGCTGCCGAAGGGCAGCAGCCGCACCGCGTCCCGCCGTCGCAGGGAGGCGACAGGCATGCCCGCCCCGGACACAGGGAGGTCCTGGGTCAGGTAATAATCCGCATTGCCCAGATAGGCCGCCCAATCCCCCAGCAGCTTCTCGGTCTGGGGCGTCTGCCAGAAGGCATGCGGCAGGGCGATAAGCGGCACGTTTGGCGGGACGATGTCGGGCGGGGCGGAGTTGTCCGTGGTGAAGGCCGCCCGGACGGCATATCGCGTGAAGGCATCCGGCGGCAGGGTCCGCAGGTTCCAGGCGTCGGGCGTGGCGGGGGGCTCGCCGTCGGCCTGGAGGCGCAGGATGCGCCCGCCCCGCGCCTCCAGCAGGGGGCGCAGGCTTTCGTCCAGACGGTGCATGCGCAGCTTCTCCGCCACAAAGAGATAGTTGCCGGAAAAGTCGAACGCATCAGGGGGACAGGGGGCAGAGGGCACGGCAGGCTCCGGCGGATGGGGGACAGGGAGGCGTCGCCGTACGGGAAAGGGACGGTGGGCCACGACGGCCGCCCGCCGGTACTCCCTGATCGTCACTTGGACGGCTGCTGGAAAACGTAGACAGAGCTCGGGGTTTCGTCAAGCGTGAAGCGGAGTCGGCATCTCCGTCCGCACGCCGCGAGAGCAGAAAATGCTTGTCGCTGTACAGAAAAAGGAGTAAAATGTCGGCCTTAAATCCACCATGAGGACAGTGTATGGCCATTCCCCCCAGACATATCGCCATCATCGACGACAACCGCATGAAACGGCAGTTCCTTGCCGATCTGCTCAAGGACGCCTTCAGCGTCCACACCTACGGCAGCGGCGAAGAGGCCCTGCGGGAGATCCCGCATCTGGACCTCCAGTGCATTCTGCTGGATATCGACATGCCCGGTGAGGACGGGTTCCAGGTCATCCGGCGCATCAAGGACATGCCGGTCATTGCGGATGTGCCCGTCATCTTCGTCACTTCGCTTTCGGACCAGAACATCGAGCGGCGCGGACTGGAAAGCGGCGCCGTGGATTTCGTGGGCAACCAGTTCGCCCCGGAGATCATCCGTGCCCGCGTCCTGCACCATGTGGATCTCTACGGCTACCGCTGCCGTCTTGAAGAGCGCGTGCGTGAGAACACCAAGACCATCTTTGAACTACAGGACGCCATCATGGTGGCGCTGTCCGATCTGGTGGAATGCCGGGACGAGAACACGGCCGGCCATGCCCAGCGCACGCGCGCCTATGTGGAGCGTCTCATCCGGCAGCTGCTGGAGGACGGCAGCTTTTCCGACGAACTGACGGACAGTTTCGTCCGAGACGTCATCCGGGCCTCGCCGCTGCATGACATCGGCAAGATCGGCGTCCGGGACGCCATCCTCAACAAGCCGGGCCGCCTGAGCAAGGAAGAATTCGAGGAGATCAAGCGGCACACCATTTTTGGCGCGTCGGCCATCAGCCGGGCCATGCAGACCGTGCATGACGGCTCCTTCCTGCAGGTGCTGCGCGACATGACGTTCAGTCATCACGAGCGCTGGGACGGCACGGGCTATCCGCTGGGGCTTGACGGTGAGCGTATCCCGCTGGCGGGCCGCATCATGGCCATCGCCGATGTCTACGATGCCCTTATCAGCCGCCGTCCCTACAAGGACCCCATGTCGCACGAGCAGGCGGTGGACATCATCCGCGACGGCATAGGCAGCCATTTCGATCCCGTGATGGGCGCGGCCTTTCTGGCCTGCGAGGCGGATTTCCACCATATCGCCCAGATGCACCGGGCCTAGGCCCGGCGAGTCCGATGCCCCTTTCCCGCCGTTCGTGCGGCAGGGCTGACGGAACGGGCCGGAGCGGCATGCCGCCCCGGCCCGTTGCTTTTTGCTGTCCTTTCACTGTGATGCGGCTGTCAGGGCCGGTCCGTCGGCCGTCAGGCGGAAAGCTCCTTCTGTGGCGCGTCGAGAGCTGCGGCAAGGCTTTCGTCAAGACTGGGATGGGCGAACATGAAGGCCAGCGGATGGCCGCTGTCCACACGATGCAGGACGAGCTGTTGAGCGGCGGTGACCAGATGCGAGACGCCATGCCCCACGGCGGCCATGCCGACCAGACGGCCGTTGCAGCGCACCGCCTTCACGAAACCGGTGATGTCGCCGTGGGCCTGCGCGATGGGGTTGGCGCTCAGCGGCGCCACGCCCACCGTCACCTTGCCTTCGAGGGCCGCATCGCGGGCCGTCTGCCCCACCCGCATGACCTCCGTGCTGCCGTAGACGCAGGCCGGCACCGGCCCGCTGACGTAGGGACCGCTGACCTGTCCCAGGATGTGTCGGACCACATAGAGCGCCTGATGTTCGGCGGCATGGGCCAGCTGGACCCGGCCGTTGACGTCGCCGATGGCATAGACGTGGGAAGCGGCCTCCAGGAATTCGTTGGTTTCGATGGCGCCGCGGCCGTCCAGACGGCAGCCCAGCGTCTCGCAGCCCAGCCCCTGCGTATGGGGACGCCGTCCCACGGCCAGCAGGGCCCTGGCGGCCGTGCGTTCCTGGCCGTCGGCAAGGCGCAGCACGGCCTGACCGTCCCGGACCGTCAGGCCCTGGGTCATGCAGCCGGCAAGCACGGTGATGCCGCGTTTTTTGAGCGATTTCGCCATGTCGGCGGCGATGTCGTCGTCCTCGCCGGGCAGGATGTGCGGCGCGGCTTCCACCACCGTCACCGCGCAGCCTAGCGCGGCATAGAGGTCGGCCATCTCAAGCCCGATGACGCCGCCCCCCACGATGAGCAGGCTTTCGGGGACGTCCGCCGAGGCCAGCAGGTCCGTGCTGTCCAGGATGATGCTGTGGTCGGGCTGCATGCTGGGGAAGGTCGCGGGCTGCGAGCCCGTGGCGATGATGATGCGGTCCGCCTCGATGTCCCGCGTGCCCTGGCCGGTCTTGAGCTTCACATGGCCCGGGCCGTCAAGGACGGCATGGCCGCAGGCCGTCTCCACGCCTTCGGCCGCCAGCTGTTTGCCCAGCGCCTGCCGGGTCCCGTTGACGAAGCGCTGCATGCGGGCATGCATGGCCGGGAAATCGAGCCTCACCTCGCCGGAGAGCACGCGTTGCCGTTCCAGCGCCTGGATGCCCGCCCTGGCGGTGACGGCGCCCAGCAGCATCTTGGTGGGGATGCAGCCGCGGTTGAGGCAGGTCCCGCCCACTTCCGCGCCTTCCACAAGCAGGGTCTTCTTTCCGGCCGCGGCCAGCAGGCGCGCGGCGCGGACGCCGGCGGGCCCGCCGCCGAGGATACAAACGTCATGGATCATGGTCGTTCTCCTGGATCAGGTTGAGAGCAAGTTGGCAATGGCGATCGTTCGCTCCGCCGCTGGGAAGGGATTCGGCACGGCATATCCCCGGACATTCCCGGAGGCGGGCGCGTCTATTCGTCGTCGCTCATGCGGAAGTCCACCCGGATTTTGAACATCTTGGTGGCGGGCAGGTTGAGGATGGCGACGCCGGTCCGGGCCGAGATGTCGTCCAGCGTGGCCTGCACATCCTCCCGCGAGGGGCCGATGCAGGTGAACCAGATATTGTACGCGTGTTCGCGCAAATAATTGTGCGTGACGCCCGGGCAGGCATTGACGGCGGCCACGAAGGCCTCCATGCGCTCCTCGGGAACCTTGGCCGCGCAGAGCGTGGAGACGAAGCCCAGCCTGGCGGACTGGAAGTTCGCCCCGAGCCGGCGGATGACCTTGCGCTGCCGCAGGCTGCGGACACGCTGGAAGGCTTCCTCCTCGCTGATGTCCAGCAGACGGCCCAGATCGGCATAGGGGCGCGGCGTCAGCGGGAAGGCCGTCTGGATGATGTCCAGCAGGCGTTTGTCCAGCGCGTCCAGCGCTATCGGATCGGGGGAGACGGCGGCGCCGTCGGCCACGGGGGACGGCGCGGAAGCGACGGGGGTTGGGGCCATGCTATCCTCCTCTGGATCCGCCGCGCTCCAGGAAACGTCGGGCGGCGGGGCTGCCGTTTTGCCGCATCCCGCCAGGCGCGGAGACGCGGGGAAGGCCGGAGCGCCCGCACTGGCGCTCCGGCACGGGTGGGCCTCAGCGGCCCTGGCGTTTGGGTTCGTAGGTGCACAGGGGCTCGGGCCCCATGTGATCGCCGTTCATGCTCCAGGCGCGGGCGCGGCAGCCGCCGCAGACCTTGTGGAACTCGCAGACGCCGCACTTGCCCTCATAACAGGACTGGGTGCGGAACTGCTTGAAATAGGCGCTGTTGCGCCAGATCTCCGGGAAGGGGGTCTCGCGCACATTGCCGCAGTCCAGCTCCAGATAGCCGCAGGGCTGCACCTGCCCGGTATGGCTGATGAAGCAGAAGCCCGTACCGCCGAGGCAGCCGCGGGTCATGGCGTCCATGCCGAAGGTCTCCGGCGTGACGGCAAGGCCTTCCTCATGGGCGCGCTGCCGCATGATGCGGTAGTAGTGCGGAGCGCAGGTGGCCTTGAGGTGCATGTTCGTGGTCTTGCGGAAGTCATAGAACCAGTGCAACACATCCTCGTATTCCTGCGCCGTGATGACCTGATCCGCCAGGCCGGCGGCCCGCCCCATGGGCACGAGGAGGAAGATATGCCAGGCGGCCGCGCCGAGCCGCTCGCACAGCTGGAAGATCTCCTTGAAGCTGTGCAGGTTGTTACGCGTCACCGTGGTATTGATCTGGAAGGGGACCCCGGCCTGCTTGAGGAAGCCGATCCCGCGCAAAGAGGCCTCGAACGCGCCCGGCACGCCGCGAAAGGCGTCATGGCTGGCGGCATCGGCCCCGTCAAGGGAGATGGACACCCGGTCCACCCCGGCATCGCGGATCTTTTCGGCCAGCTCGGCGGTGATGAGCGTGCCGTTGGGCGAAAAGGCGCAGGGCAGGCCCTTGGCATGGGCATAGGCCACCAGTTCATAGACGTCCGGCCGCATCATGGGATCGCCGCCGGTGAAGATGATGATGGGCTTGCCCACCTCGGGGAAGGTGTCGATGAGCGCCTTGGCCTCCGCCGTATCCAGCTCGCCGGGATAGGGTTCGGGATGGGCTTCGGCCCGGCAGTGCTTGCACGCCAGATTGCAGGAGCGCGTCACTTCCCAGGCGATGAGCTTGCAGGCGGGACTTCCGTCGGGCAGGACGCGGGGCGCGCCCATGCCGCCGGGATGCCCCGACCGGCCGGGCTGGCCCGGATGGCCGGCCTGTCCCGAATGGCCCGGATGGCCGGCAAGGCCGCCCTGCTGCCCGTGCTGCGGGCTGTACGGATGGGCCGTCATCAGCGCACCAGCCTCTTTTCCAGCAGGGTCTCGCTGAAATAGGTGATGAGCATGCGGGCCCCGGCGCGCTTCATGGCCACGAGGTTTTCCAGCATGACGGCTTCTTCATTGATCCAGCCGTTGAGACCGGCCGCGCGGATCATGCTGTATTCGCCGCTGACCTGATAGGCGCACAGCGGCAGCTCCACCGCGTCGCGCACCTCCCGCAGGATGTCCAGATACGGCCCGGCGGGTTTGACGATGAGGGCGTCCGCCCCTTCCGCCACGTCCGCCAGCGCCTCGATGAGCGCCTCGCGCCTGTTGCCGGGGTCCATCTGGTAGGATTTGCGGTCGCCGCAGGACGGCGCGGACTCCGCCGCCTCGCGGAAAGGCCCGTAAAAGGCGGAGGCGTACTTGACGGCATAGGACATGATGGGCGTCATCACGAGGCCCGCCTCGTCCAGCGCCGCCCGGATGGCCGACACGCGACCGTCCATCATGTCCGAGGGGGCCACCATGTCCGCTCCGGCCGCCGCATGGCTGACGGCCGTTTTGGCCAGCAGGGGAAGGGTGGGATCGTTGAGCACCGTGCCGGCGGGCGTCAGGATGCCGCAATGGCCGTGGCTCATGTATTCGCACAGGCAGACGTCGGTGATGACGTAGAGCTCGGGCCAGCGGTGCTTGAGGCGGCGTACGGCTTCCTGGATGATGCCGTCCTCGGCATAGGCCCCGGAGGCCTTTTCGTCCTTCTGCGCGGGGATGCCGAAGAGGATGACGGACTTGAGGCCGTTGTCCACGGCCTTTTCCACCTGTTTTTCCAGTTCGCCGAGGGAGAGCTGATACTGGCCGGGCATGGCCGAGATCTCCTTGCGGAAGGACTGGTCGTCCGTTTCCACCACAAAATAGGGCATGATGAGATCTTCGATCAGCAGGGGGGCGGTGTCGCGCACCATGTCGCGGATCTGCGCGCTGCTGCGCAGGCGGCGGCCACGATGGAAGAGCGGATGGGACATACGAGATACCTCGATGCGGGGAGCTCCCGCGGTTGATGTCGGAACGGCGGGCCTCAGGCCCGGAGGCAGCATAGCGCAAAACGCCGTCCGCGCAAAGGGCATCCCGAGGGGCCGGCCCGATCTTCGGCCCGGAGGCGTTGTGCGCCCGAAGGCGGGATGGACGACGGGACGGCGGCGAGCCAAGGGCGGACGGGGCGTGGAATACGGGAAAGGACGGAGAGCGTAGACTATCCCAGACCGAAGTGAGCGGAAAAGGCTGCGCTTTGCGCGTATGGCGTTTCGCGGGAAAAAAGCGGTTTTCCCGCTCACGTTGGGCCGGACGATGCTGTGCGGCCGCCTCGCATGTTGCCTTTGAAAAAGGCAACATGCTCTCAAAGCGCGCTGGGGAAGGGATGGGGCTGGGGGGGAAGGGGAACCCCCTCCAGCGCCGGCGGCGACCGAAAGGCGGCCCGAAGGGCCGTGCCCGTCAGGCGGCGCGGGAGCCTTACGGGCATCGACAGCAGAGCGAGGGGTTCCCCTTCCCCCAAACAAGCAGCAGTCGTGTTACAAGGCCCTACAGGCCGATCTCCTCGTCGGTGAGGTAGCAGGCCGGGTCTTGCGCCCATTCGTCGCCGTAGTAGGCTTCGGCGCGGGCGCGGAAGTTGCCGCCGCAGATATTGAGAAAACGGCACTGGGCGCAGCGGCCCTTGACGTACTGTTTCTTGTCCTTGAGCTTGTGGAGCAGTTCGATGGAGGAATCGTCCCAGATGGCGGAGAAGGGGCGCTCCAGCACATTGCCGAAGGTGTGGTTGCGCCAGAACTGGTCGGCATGGACCTGCCCGTCCCAGGAGATGCAGCCGATGCCGCGCCCGGAGTTGTTGCCCTCGTTGTACTGGAGCAGCTCGAACACTTCCTCGGCCCGCTTGGGATCCTCCCGCTTCAGGCGCATCCAGACGTAAGGGCCGTCGGCGTGGTTGTCCACGGTGAGGATCTCCTTGGGCTTGCCCTTGTCGAAGAGCGCGCGCGTCTCGTCCATGATGAGGTCGAGCACCTGCCGGGTCTCGGCATGGTCGAGGTCCTCCTTGATGAGCTCGGAGCCGCGCCCGGAATAGACCAGATGATAGAAGCAGGCGCGCGGCACTTCCAGATCTTCCAGCAGGCGGAAGATGCCGGGGATCTCGGCCACGTTGCGCTTGTTGATGGTGAAGCGCAGGCCCACCTTGAGGCCTTCGGCCTGACAGTTGGCGATGCCTTCCAGCGCTTTTTTGAAGGAGCCGGGCACGCCGCGGAAGTGATCGTGCACCGCTTCCAGCCCGTCCAGCGAGATGCCCACATAGGAGAGGCCGACGCTCTTGAGTTCGCGGGCCTTTTCCTTGCTGATGAGCGTGCCGTTGGTGGAGATGACCGCCCGCATGCCCTTGGAGGTGGCATGGCTGGCCAGTTCCACGAGATCCTTGCGCACCAGCGGTTCGCCGCCGGAAAAGAGCATGACCGGCGCGCCGTAGGCCGCGAGGTCGTCGATCATTTCCCTGGCTTTTTCGGTGGAGATGGCGTCCGCGCCGTCCACATCCACGGCCTGGGCATAGCAATGCACGCATTTGAGGTTGCAGCGCCGGGTCATGTTCCAGACGACCACGGGTTTCTTGTCCTTGGAGAATTGCAGCAGATGGGAGGGGAGCTGCCCGGAGTGCCGGCCGTAGCGCAGCGCGTCCGAGGGCTCCACCTGCCCGCAATAGAGCTTGGAGATGCCGATCATACTGTATCCTTACTGGGCGTCCGAGCCGCCGATTTCCTGTTTCAGGGCCGCGAAGGCGGCCTCGATGCCGTCCACATTGCTGCCGCCCGCCTGTGCGAGGTCAGGCCGGCCGCCGCCGGAGCCGCCGCAGGGGGCGGCCACGATCTTGATGAGCGCGGGCGCGGTGAAGCGGCCGTGCAGGTCCTTGGAGACGTAGAGCAAAAGGCCCACCTTGTCTCCTTCCACCGTGGCCAGGCAGGCCACGCCCGAAGGCAGGCGGGAGCGCACCCCGTCCATGAGGTCGCGCAATGCCTTGACGGGCACGTTCTCCAGTCGGGCGGCGAGCACCTTGATGCCGCCGATCTCCTCCACGCCCTGCATGATGTCGCCGGAGGCGGGCGCCGCCGCCTTTTCCACGGCCTTACGCAATTTTTTCAGCTCGTCCTGGAGCGCCTGCACCCGCTCGCCCAGCTGATCCGGGCGGGTCTTGAGCCGGGCCGCCAGGGTATGCAGGTTCTCGCGCTGTTCGTGCAGCAGCTCCAGCGCGCCCCAGCCGGTGACGGCTTCGATGCGCCGGGTCCCGGCGGCCACGCCGCTTTCCGACAGCACGGCAAAGGGCCCGATGCGGCCCGTGCGTTCCACATGGCTGCCGCCGCAGAGCTCCAGCGAGTAGAGTTCCTCGCCGTCGCCCATGTTCACCACGCGCACCGTGTCGCCGTATTTCTCGCCGAAGAGCGCCATAGCTCCGGCATGCTCGGCCTCTTCCCGCGACATCTCGCGGGCATGGACCGGCAGGTCGGCCATGACGGCGGCATTGACCTCATGCTCCACGGCCGCCAGTTCCTCGGTCGTGAGGGCGGCCAGATGGGAGAAGTCGAAGCGCAGGCGCTGCGGCGTGACCAGCGAACCGGCCTGCTTGACGTGCGTGCCAAGCACCTTGCGCAAGGCGGCGTGCAGCAGATGGGTGGCGCTGTGGTTGCGGGTCACGGCCAGTCGCCGGTCGGCGTCCACGCTCAGGCAGATCTCGGCGTCCACGGCCAGACTGCCGGAGAACACTTCCACCAGATGCACGGGCAGACCGTTGCATTTGAGGGTATCCAGCACGCGGGCCTGAGCGCCGTCGGCGGCGCTGATGAGGCCGGTATCCCCGCACTGGCCGCCGGATTCGGCATAAAAGGGCGTCTGCGTGCAGACGAGGTAGCCCCTGCCGCCTTCCGGCAGCCGGGACACGCTTTCGCCCTGTCCATCGATCAGCGCCAGGACGTGGCCCTGCGCCGTCAGCATGGCGTCGCCCACATAGATGCTGTTCCACTGGCCCCGCGTCAGCGCGGCGGGCAGTTCGCCGCCGCCCTGCGCGCCCAGCAGGCCGGCCTTTTTCTGATTGTCGCGGGCCCGCCGGCGCTGCTCGGCCATGCAGGCCTCGAAACCGTCCGCATCCACCCGGAAGCCGCGCTTCTCGGAAACGTCGGTCACGATGTCCAGCGGGAAGCCGTAGGTGTCCGACAGCTTGAAGCAGAACTCGCCGGGGATGCGTGTCTCCCCGCGGGCGGCCAGTTCGGCCAGTTCGGCTTCCAGCAGTTCGAGGCCCTTGCCCAGCGTCTGCGAGAAGCGCTGCTCCTCCTCGCGCACCGCGCGGGCGATGAAGTCGGCCTGTTCGGTCAGTTCGGGATAGTCGTCGCCCATGAGGTCGGTCACCTTGCGGCAGACCTGATGGAGGAAGGGCTCATGCACGCCCATGAGGGTGGCGAAGCGCAGGGCCCGGCGCACCAGCCGGCGCAGCACATAGCCCCGGCCCTCATTGGAGGGCAGCACGCCCGCGGCGATGAGGAAGCAGGCGGAACGGGCATGGTCGGCGATGACGCGCAGGGCCGTGTCCACGTCGTTGGTGTCCGGCGCGCTGAAGCTGTAGCGCACATGGGCGAGCTCTGCCGCGTAACCGATGATGTCCTGAAAGAGGTCACAGTCGAAGTTGGAGCGTTTGCCCTGACAGACGGCGGCGATGCGTTCGAGGCCCATGCCGGTATCGATGTTGGGCCGGGCCAGCGGCAGGCGGCTGCCATCGGGCTGCTGATCGAACTGGGTGAAGACGAGGTTCCAGATCTCGAGGAAGCGGTCGCAGTCGCAGCGGCCCACGCCGCAGTCCGGGCCGCAGGCCATGTCCTCGCCCTGATCGTAGTGGATCTCCGAGCAGGGGCCGCAGGGGCCGGTATCGCCCATGGTCCAGAAGTTGTCCTTTTCGCCCAGGCGGATGATGCGCCCGGCCGGTACGCCGATCTCCTCGCGCCAGATGGTCTCGGCTTCGTCGTCATCCCGGTAGAGGGTGATCCAGAGGCGATCCTGGGGCAGGCCCAGTTCCACGGTGACGAATTCCCAGGCCATGCGGATGGCTTCGCGCTTGAAGTAGTCGCCAAAGGAGAAGTTGCCCAGCATCTCGAAGAAGGTGTGATGCCGCGCCGTGCGGCCCACGTTTTCAAGGTCGTTGTGCTTGCCGGAGACGCGCAGGCACTTCTGGGCCGAGGTCAGGCGGGGACAGGGCGGCGTCTCCTCGCCGGTGAAATATTTTTTGAAGGGCACCATGCCCGCATTGGTGAAGAGCAGGGTGGGGTCGTTGTCGGGGATGATGGGCCCGGACGGCATGATGCGGTGGCCGTGGCGAGCAAAGAAGGCAAGATATTTTCGGCGTATTTCCTTGGCGGTGAGCATGGGGGTTCCTCTTGTCGGGTGCGCGGGGACTGGGGGGAGGCTCCGCCGTGGCGGCGGCCGGGGCATCCCGGCCGTGCGGCATGGCGGCGGGCCGGCTTAGGCGTCTTCCGGCGGCAGATCCTCGGCGCCCTCTTCGGCGAGGTCGTCATTGGACGGCGTGAACTCCTGCGGATGCATGCCCAGGAATTCGATGACCTGCGCTTCGATGCGTCCGCGCAGTTCGGCGTCCTCTTCCAGCAGGGCCCGGACCTTCTCGCGTCCCTGGCCCAGTTTCTCGGAACCGAAGGCGAACCAGGAGCCGCTCTGTTCGATGATCTTGGCGTCGAGGCCGAGGTCGAGCAGCTCGCCGGCGCGGGAGATGCCCTGCCCGTAGAGGATGTCGAAAACCGCGCTGCGGAAGGGCGGGGCCACCTTGTTCTTGACCACCTTGACGCGGGTCCGCGAGCCGAAGGACTCTTCCTTGTCCTTGAGGGTCTGGATGCGGCGGATGTCCATACGCACGGAGGAGTAGAACTTGAGCGCGTTGCCGCCGGTGGTGGTCTCCGGGCTGCCGTAGCCCTGCGCGCCGATCTTCATGCGGATCTGGTTGATGAAGATGACCGAGGTGCGGGACTTGTGGATGGTGCCGGTGAGGCGGCGCATGGCGTGGGACATGAGCCGCGCGTGCCCGCCAACCTGGGATTCGCCCATGTCGCCTTCCAGCTCGGCCTGGGGGATGAGCGCGGCCACGGAGTCCACCACCACCAGGTCCACCGCGCCGGAACGCACCAGCATATCGGCGATGTCCAGCGCCTGTTCGCCGTAGTCCGGCTGGGAGATCAGCAGTTCATCCGTGTTGACGCCCAGCCGCCGTGCATAGCTGACGTCCAGGGCGTGTTCGGCGTCCACGAAGGCGCAGGTCCCGCCCATTTTCTGGCATTCGGCGATGATGTGCAGGGTCAGCGTGGTTTTGCCCGAGGATTCCGGGCCGAAAATTTCCGTGATGCGGCCGCGCGGGATGCCGCCCACGCCCAGCGCCAGATCCAGACCAATGGACCCGGTGGGGATGACGGCGATCTGGACATGGGCGTCATCGGACAGTTTCATGACGGCGCCCTTGCCGTACTTGCGCTCGATGGTGGAAAGCGCGGTGCCGAGGGCTTCCGCACGGGCTTCTTCGGGGGTGAGAGCCGGTTTCTTGGCCATGTGGCTGCTCCAGAAAAAGAGAGATGATTGGCTGTACAGTCTAGCAGAGGCGGGGCGGCAAGGCAACTTGTTCCACGCGCGGGGTCGCGCCCCCGCCAGGCGGCGAGAGGGCCGCATCCGTGGGGATACGACCCTCTCGCGACAGCGCAATAGAGCGTTTCAAACTGAAATCGTTCTAGAACCAGGACGCCTCGCCGCAAACAAACAGCAATAGTGTTGACAGGCCCTGAGCCGCGACAGTGGGAACAAGCGCCGGTCAGGAACGGTAATCGGCGTTCAGGCTGACATAGTCATGGCTCAGGTCGGAGGCGTGCACGGCGGCCACGCCCGGCCCGTCGCCCAGCTCAATGCCGACCTCGATGTCCTTGCCCCTGAGCAGCTCGGCAAGCTGTTCTTCCAGATGATCGTTGACGGGCTGACCGTCGCGGAAGCGCTCCACGCCGCAGAGGGTGAGGCGCACGGCATCCGGGTCGATGACCACGCCGCTGCGGCCCACGGCCGCCACGATGCGGCCCCAGTTGGCGTCCTGCCCGTAGATGGCGGTCTTGACGAGCTGGGAATGGGCCACGGTGCGCGCCACCTGTTCGGCATCGGCATCGCTGGCCGCGCCGCAGACGCTGATGTGCATGACCTTGGTCGCGCCTTCGCCGTCCTTGACGAGCATCTGGGCCAGACGCCCCAGCACGTCGGTGAGGGCGTCCTCCAGTCGTTCGGCGTCCTGCGCGGCGGCGGCCGAAATGCCGGAAGCCCCGTTGGCCAGGCCGAGCACGGTATCGTTGGTGGAGGTATCGCCGTCAACGGTGACGCGGTTGAAGGTCTTGGCCACGGCGTGGGCGAACATGTCCTGCCAGGCCTCGCGTTCCACGGCGGCGTCGGTGAGCACCACCGACAGCATGGTGGCCATGTTGGGGCAGATCATGCCCGCGCCCTTGGCCATGCCCGCAAGCCGCACCTCGCCGCCGGAAAGGCGCACCGTGCGGGTGACGAACTTGGGGAAAGCGTCGGTGGTCATAAAGGCGCGGGTGAAGCCTTCGGCATCCTGCGTGCCCAGGCTTTCGGCCAGCGCCGGCACGGCGGCGCGCCACAGATCCATCTTGAGCTGTGCGCCGATGACGCCGGTGGAGAGCGGCACGATCTCGTGCGGCGCAAGGCCCACGGCCTCCGCCACAAGGCGTTGCGTCTCGCGGCAGTTGTCGAGGCCTTCCCGGCCGGTGCAGGCATTGGCCTGCCCGGAGTTGGCCAGCACGGCGCGGGCCGTGCCGTAGCGGGCAAGGATCTCCTGCCCGACCAGGACAGGAGCGGCCTTGAAGGCATTGGTGGTGAAGAGGGCGGCCATGACCGCCGGCCGGTCGGAGACGATAAGGCCGATGTCGTTGCGGCCGGGTTTCTTGAAGCCCGCGGCGGCAACGCCGATGCGGAAGCCCTGAGGCAGATCGTTTTTCATCCTTGACCCCGTGTAAGGCTGATACATGGAACAAAGGCGGGAATTCCGCCCTTTCGGACACAATTCCCGCCCTTTACATCATCACAAGGCAACAGTCGCGACGTTGCGCTAGCTCTTGCTCTTCTGGATTTCGTCGGCGAGGGCCTGCGGCACGCGTTCGTAATGGTCGAACTGCATGGTGAAGGTGGCACGGCCCTGGGTGCGGGAACGCAGGTCGGTGGCGTAGCCGAACATGGAGGCCAGCGGGACCTGGGCGCGCACGCTCTGCGCGCCGCCGGCACGGGCTTCCATGCTCTGCACGCGGCCGCGGCGGCCGTTGAGGTCGCCCATGACGTCGCCGAGGTATTCTTCAGGCGTCACCACTTCCACGTCCATGATGGGTTCGAGCAGCACCGGCCCGGCCTGGCGCATGGCTTCCTTGATGGCCATGGAGCCGGCCACATAGAAGGCCTGCTCGGAGGAGTCCACTTCGTGGTAGCTGCCAAAGACCAGGTTGACCTTGATGTCCACGCAGGGGAAGCCGGCCATGACGCCGGACTTCATGGCGTCCTGGATACCCTTGTCGATAGCTGGGATGTATTCCTTGGGGATGACGCCGCCGGTGATGGAGTTGATGAACTCGTAGCCCTTGCCCGGGTTCGGCTCGACTTCGATGACGCAGTGACCGTACTGGCCGCGACCGCCGGACTGCTTGGCGTGCTTCATGTCCACCTTGGCGTTCTTGGAGATGGTCTCGCGGTAGGCCACCTGCGGCTTGCCCACGTTGGCGTTGACGTTGAATTCGCGGGTCAGACGGTCAACGATGATCTCCAGGTGCAGTTCGCCCATGCCGGCGATGAGGGTCTGGTTGGTTTCCTCGTCGCCCTTGACGCGGAAGGAGGGGTCTTCCTTGGCGAGCTTGTTGAGCGCGGCGGAAAGGGCGTCGCGGTCGGCCTTGGTCTTGGGCTCGATGGCCACTTCGATGACCGGCTCGGGGATGTTGAGGGATTCGAGGATCACCTCGCGCTTTTCGTCGCAGAGGGTGTCGCCGGTGGAGGCGTTCTTCAGGCCCACGAGGGCCACGATGTCGCCCGCGCCGGCCCACTTGATGTCTTCGCGCTTGTTGGCGTGCATCTTGAGGATGCGGCCGATGCGTTCCTTCTTGCCGGTATTGGCGTTGTAGACGCCCGTGCCGGACTCAAGGCAGCCGGAATAGATGCGGAAGAAGGACAGGTGGCCGATGAAGGGGTCGGAAAAGAGCTTGAAGACCAGACCGGCCAGGGGCTCCTTGTCGTCGCAGTGACATTCGATGATCTCGTCTTCCTTGCCGGGGATGTGGCCGGTCATGGGCGGGATGTCCACCGGAGAGGGCAGGTAGTCCACCACGGCGTCCAGCAGGGGCTGCACGCCCATGTTGCGGAAGGCGGAGCCGCAGAGCACGGGGACGATGTTGCGGGCGATGGTGGCCTTGCGCACGCAGGACACGATCTCTTCCCTGGTCAGCTCTTCGCCGCCGAGGTACTTGTCCAGCAGGGCCTCGTCCTCTTCGGCCACGGCTTCGAGCATCTCATGGCGCTTTTCGTCGAAGAGGGCCTGCATGTCCGCCGGCACGTCCTCGATGGAGAATTCGGCGCCCTTGGAGGACTTGTCGAAGCGGATGGCCTTGCCTTCGATGAGATCCACCACGCCTTCGAATTTGTCTTCGGCGCCGATGGGCAGCTGGAGCGGCACGGCCTTGGCGCCCAGACGGTCGTGGATCATGCCCACGCAGCGGAAGAAGTTGGCGCCGATGCGGTCCATCTTGTTCACGAAGCAGATGCGGGGCACATGGTAGCGGTCGGCCTGACGCCATACGGTCTCGGACTGGGGCTCCACGCCGGCCACGGCGTCGAACACGCAGACCGCGCCGTCGAGCACGCGCAGGGAGCGTTCCACTTCGATGGTGAAGTCCACGTGGCCGGGCGTGTCGATGATGTTGATGCGGCAGTCCTTCCAGAAGCAGGTGGTGGCGGCGGAGGTGATGGTGATGCCGCGCTCCTGTTCCTGCTCCATCCAGTCCATGGTGGATTCGCCGTCGTGGGTTTCGCCGATCTTGTGCGACACGCCGGTATAGAAAAGGATACGCTCGGTAGTGGTGGTCTTGCCGGCGTCGATATGGGCCATGATGCCGATGTTGCGCTGTTTGTCTACGGCTACGGTGCGGGACACGGTCTTCCTCCCTGAGGGGATTATGGCTGTTTGATGCGTGAATCAACACCGCGCCCTTGCGGGCGCGGTGTGCTCGTTACCTGGAAAGAATGCGCGGCTTACCAGCGGTAATGGGCAAAGGCCTTGTTGGCTTCGGCCATGCGGTGGGTGTCCTCACGCTTTTTCACCGCGCCGCCGCGACCGTTGTAGGCATCGAGCAGCTCGGCGGAAAGCTTGGAGGTCATGCCCTTCTCGCCGCGCGAGCGGGCATAGTTGATCAGCCAGCGGATAGACAGGGAGACCTGACGCTCGGGGCGCACTTCCATCGGCACCTGATAGGTGGCGCCGCCCACGCGGCGGGCCTTGACTTCCAGATGCGGCTTGACGTTTTCCAGCGCTTTCTCAAAGGCGCGCATGGGATCTTCACCGGTCTTTTCGGCGAGATTCTCGAGCGAGCTGTAAAAAATCTTTTCGGCGGCGCCCTTCTTGCCGTCGTACATGAGACGGTTGACGAACTTGGTCACAAGGCGGCTGTTGTACAGCGGATCGGGCAGAACTTCCCTCTTCGGGACAGGACCTTTACGGGGCATGATATTCTCCTTGGAAAGGCAGCGGTTGCGGCGTCACCAGCCCCGCAGCGCCGGCGCGCCTCGGGCGCGGCCAGACGTTGCATGACGTACGCCGTGCGCGGAAAAAAACTACTTCGGACGCTTGGCGCCGTACTTGGAACGGCTCTTGCGGCGATCGGCCACACCGGAGGTGTCGAGGGTACCGCGGACGATGTGGTAACGCACGCCGGGCAAGTCCTTGACGCGGCCGCCGCGGATGAGCACCACGGAGTGCTCCTGAAGGTTGTGGCCTTCGCCGGGGATGTAGGCCGTCACTTCGATGCCGTTGGTCAGGCGCACGCGGGCGACCTTGCGGAGAGCGGAGTTCGGCTTCTTGGGGGTGGTGGTGTACACGCGGGTGCACACGCCGCGGCGCTGCGGGCAGGCCTGCAGGGCCGGGGTCTTCTTGCGCTTCACCACCGCTTTCCGCTCGATGCGGATGAGCTGGTTGATAGTAGGCATGAATTCCTCCAGATGGGTAAACCATATTGGGACGGCCGGCGGTATGCCGACACCGTCCAGAACGGCGCACTCTATGCGATATGCCGTTTCCTGTCAAGCGGCCCGGCCGGCGGGGCCGGGGAGCGATCCCGGGCCGCTTCAGTCCGTGCCGCCCCAGGCGCGGGGCAGGCGGCAGCGGGGCGGGAAGTCCCCTTCAAGATCGAGGGTCGGCTGACGCAGCAGGGCGGCGCAGATACCGGGCATGAGCGCATCGTCCCAGGGGATGATGTCGTAGATCTCGCCGGGGCCGCCCAGCGGATGTGCCGTCAGGCTGTCGTCATCGGCAAGGTGGTAGAGCATGAGCCCGCCGCCCTCGGCCTGATGCCGCTGGGACGAGCCACCCAGCAGCCAGCCGTCCGGCAGGCGCAGACAGCCGCGCAAAAAGTGGCTGTTCGTGATCTTCCAGCGCCGCACCTCGTGCAGCAGGCCATGTTCGTCCTCCCGGAAGCGGAAGAATTCGCCGCTGGCCGAGGAGCAGCAGTAGACGTCCCCTTCATGGACGCAGAGGGAGTGGGGGCAGTTCAGGCCGCCGGCCACGATGCGGGTCAGCGTATGTCCCTGATGGCGGCGCATGAAGCAGATGATCCCCCAGCCTTCCTTTTTCCAGGCGAGGGAGGAGCGTTTCCAGCGGTCGAAGGGCTGGTGGTTGAAGGCAGAGGCCAGCATGCCGTCATGCCACGGCACGAAGTCGTTGAGGTGGATGGCGTCCGGCGGCAGCACATCGCCCCAGCCTTCCAGCGGCGAGAGGGCGAGGCTGGCCGGCCCGCCGCTGTGGAGCAGGATGCGCGAATTGCCGGTGTCGGCGATGCCCAGCAGGGAGGGCCCCAGCGGCTTCACGCTATGGGCCAGGTTCTCGTGGGGACCGGGCAGGCGAACGGCGCTGAGCCCGGTGGCGTCCAGCCGTTGCAGCATGCTGTCCGAGGCGATGTGCAGCGCTCCGTCATGGAAGCAGATGCCGCAGACGCGCAGCACGTTACCGGGGCAGAACCAGAAGGCCTGCCGCTGTTCCACATCATAGCCTATGAGGGAGACGGCGCTGTTGACGCAGCCCAGCAAGACCCGCATGGGCGACTCCTTATGCGCGGCGGGAAACGGCGGCGGCGCGCGTGCGCCGCCCGCTTCAGCGCAGATCAAAAAGTTTCTTGAGCGAGAGCAGAAAGGCCGCCAGCCCCAGCAGCGCGGCCAATACCACGATGCGGCAGAGCCACAGCGCCGCGTACCCCAGGAAGACGCCCACGGCCACCGCCAGGATGAAGCGGATGGCGACATTGATGATACCGGGCGTGCCGGAGGTCCAGCGCACGGCCAGAAAGCCTACCGCACAAAGCAGGATCAGTCCCAGAAGTATGGCATACACAGTGGTGTCCCCCCGGCTGTCGTCGTATGTTCGTCCGCGTGCGCGGCCTCGTCCCCACGCCTGGTCAGTGCGCGTCCAGCCCGTACACGACGCCCTTCAGCGCGAGCTCCGCCACATGGGGCAGGCTCAGCCAGGTCAGAGCCCCGACAAGGATCATGCGCAGCGGCGAGCGCTCGCGTTTGCCCCGCAGGCATTGCCACAGATAGCGGATGCCGAGGAGGCAGACGAGCAGGGACAACAGCGTGTACGCCACGTCGAGCAGCGCCGACGCCACGCCCTGCGGCGACATCTCGCCCTCCTGGCGCAACAGCATCTCGCTCCCCCATTGCAGCAGCAGGCACAAGTGCAGCCATTTCAGCAGGAGCAGACAGCCCCCCGCGACCAAAATCGCCTGCCAGAGGCCCCAGCGCTTCGTCGGGCGTTCCCACAGGACGTATGCCGCCCCGGCGGCGCCGGCGAGGATCAGCAGCCAGCTTGCCGCATTCGCAAATGCTCCCCAAGTCTCCATAACGTTTTTCCCCGCGCGGTCGGGCTGCGCCGCACCGGCGTGTGCCGCCTTTTCCTATCTGTCGATGACCTGATAGAGCAGATACATGAACAGGGCAAACAGGAACAGCGGCATGAAGATGGTCAGCAGCCCCAGCCCCAGTTCCAGCCAGGCGAGGGTGGACAGGCACATGAACAGTATGGTGGGACTTCCCGGCGGCATGTTCCGCCAGTGCCGCCAGGCGGTAAAGATGATGACGCCGTTCAGCACCACGCCCAGCGGCGCCAGGTTGACCAGGAAGTGCTCCATCGTCATCCCGCCCAGCCGGTCGGGATCGGGGAGCTCGCCCGGCAGCAGCAGACAGGCCGCCACCAGAGAGACATGCAGCAGCAGACGGCAGATCAGCGTCCCCAGAAGCACCTTATCAAGATGCGTTTGGGGCGGCAAGCGCCACAAATGGCGGATGGTCAGGACGGAAACGGCAAAATTGCCCAGAAGCGCCAGGCAGAGACCCGCCACGATGGCGCAGACTTCCCAACCATCCCAATCCATGTGTCTGCCTCCCGAAAAAGGACATCGGCCACGCGCAGGGAAGCACGAGGCCGGGGTGAACACGAGGGCGTGTCCCCTCCTGCCGCGGCGAGGCGTGCCCCGCCGCGACAGGATACCGTATTACAGGCGTTCGATGACCAGACGCCCCATTTCCTTGCAGCCGACGAGGGTCTTGCCGGCTTCCATGATGTCGCCGGTGCGGTAGCCGTCGGCCAGCGTGGTGCGCACGGCCTTTTCCACGGCGGCGGCTTCCTCTTCCAGCTTGAAGGCCATACGCAGGAGCATGGCGGCGGACAGGATGGTGGCCAGCGGATTGACCTTGTCCTGCCCGGCGATGTCCGGGGCCGAGCCGTGGATGGGCTCGAAGAGGCCCGGGCCGGACGCGCCCAGCGAGGCCGAGGGCAGCATGCCCAGCGAACCGGTGATGACCGAGGCTTCGTCGGAGAGGATGTCGCCGAAGATGTTGCCGGTCACGATGACGTCGAACTGCGAGGGATCGCGCACCAGCTGCATGGCCGCGTTGTCCACATACATGTGGCTGAGCTCGATGTCCGGGTAGTCCTTGTGGGTCTCCTCGACCACGCTCTTCCAGAGGCGGGAGGTCTCGAGCACGTTGCTCTTTTCCACGGAACAAACCTTCTTGCGGCGCTGGCGGGCGGCCTCGAAGGCCACCCTGGCGATGCGGCGCACTTCCTCTTCGCTGTAGATCATGGTGTTGAAGCCCACGCGCTGGCCGTCGCGGGTCTCGATGCCGCGCGGCTCGCCGAAATAGATGTCGCCGGTGAGTTCGCGCACCACGATGAGGTCAAGCCCGCGGGCGGCCACATCGGGCCGCAGCAGGCAGGCCCCGGCCAGTTCGGGCAGGAGCATGGCCGGGCGCAGATTGGCGAAAAGGCCGAGGGCCTTGCGGATGCCGAGCAGGCCCTTTTCCGGGCGGATGGACGGATCGAGATTGTCCCACTTGGGGCCGCCCACGGCCGCCAGGAAGACGGCGTCGGCCTTGCGGCAGGCCTCGATGGTGGCTTCGGGCAGGGGGCCGCCCGTGGCGTCGATGGCCGCGCCGCCGATGAGCGCGGTCTCGAACACGAATTCATGGCCGAATTTGGCCGCCACGGCCTTGAGCACGGCCACGCCCTGTTCCATGATCTCGGGGCCGCTGAAGTCCCCGGGCAGCAGACAGATGGTCTTTTTCATTGCAGTACCTCGCGGGGCCCCGGCCCCGGCTGTGGGAAAAAAGGCCCGGAGCCGTCCGACTCCGGGCCGAAAAACTAGCCCTGGGCGGCCAGACGTTCCTTGACGTAATTCACGAGACCGCCCTTTTCCACGATGCGGGCCATGGAGGCCGGCAGGGGCGGGCAGGCGATCTCCACGCCGTTGGTCAGGTCGCGGATGACGCCGGCGGCGGCATCGATCTCCAGCTCGTCGCCGTCGTTGAGCTTGTCCACATCATCGCCCACTTCCAGCAGGAGCAGGCCCATGTTGAAGGCGTTGCGGTAGAAGATGCGGGCAAAGCTGTGCCCGACCACCACCGGGATGCCCGCGCCGAGGATGGCGATGGGCGCGTGTTCGCGGGAGGAGCCGCACCCGAAGTTGCGCCCCGCCACCATGATGTCGCCGGGCGTGACGCGCTTCACCCAGTCCGGTTCCAGCCCGGCCATGCAGTTCTCGCCCAGCTTCTTGGGGTCGGTGGTCACGAGGAAGCGCGCGGGGATGATGGCGTCCGTATCGATATGTTCGCCCACCTTGTGGGCCTTACCCTTGAATTTCATGATCTGTTCTCCTGCTTACAGTTGGTCGGGACCGGCCACGCAGCCCGCCACGGCGCTGGCGGCCGCCACCACGGGGCTGGCAAGATAGACTTCGGACTGCAGGCTGCCCATGCGGCCGCGGAAGTTGCGGTTGGTGGTGGCCACGGCGCGTTCGCCGTCGCCGAGGATGCCCATGTGGCCGCCGAGGCAGGGGCCGCAGGTGCAGGGGCCGACGATGCAGCCCGCATCCATGAAGGTCTCCAGCAGGCCTTCCTTGAGGCTCTGCTTCCAGACGGTGGGGGTGGAGGGCAGCACGATGCAGCGCACGCCCTTGGCCACCTTGCGGCCGCGCAGGATCTCCGCCGCGTCGCGCATGTCACTGATGCGGCCATTGGTGCAGGAGCCTATGACCACCTGCTGGATGGGGGTATCCCGCACGTCGGAGACGTTCTTCACGTTGGAGGGCAGGTGCGGACAGGCCACCACCGGTTCCTGACCGGTGACGTCGATGTCCACCACGCGTTCGTACTGCGCGCCGGGATCGGCGGCCAGTTCCAGCGTCACGCCGGGGCGGCCGTGTTCGGCGCAGTAACGGCGGGTCTGCTCATCCACGGCGAAGAGGCCCACTTTGCCGCCGGCCTCGATGGCCATATTGGCGATGGTCAGGCGGCCTTCCACCGGCAGGTCGTCGATGACCTTGCCGCCGAATTCCAGGGCCTTGTAGAGCGCGCCGTCCACGCCGATGGTCTTGATGAGCAGGAGCATGAGGTCCTTGGCCCGCAGCCAGCGGGGCATGTCGCCCGTCACGTTGACGCGGATGGTGGGCGGCACCTTGAACCAGGTCTCGCCCAGGGCCATGCCGGCGGCGATGTCGGTGGAGCCCATGCCCGTGGCGAAGGCCCCGAGGCCGCCGTAGGTGCAGGTATGGCTGTCCGCGCCGATGACCACGTCCCCCGGGCCCACCAGACCGCGTTCGGGCAACAGGGTGTGCTCCACGCCGCAGTCGCCGCCTTCATAGTAATGGGTGATGCCCATCTCTTCGGCGAATTTGCGCGTCACCATAACCTGATTGGCGGAGTCGATGTCCTTTTGCGGGGTGAAATGGTCCATGACCAGCGCGATCTTGTCCTTGTCGAAGACCTGTTTCGCGCCCATGCCGCGGAAGGACTTGATGGCCAGCGGGCCGGTGATGTCGTTGGCCAGCACCAGGGAAAGGCGGCACTGCACGATCTGTCCGTCACGCTCGATGACGTCGTCCGTATGGGCCTGCAAAATTTTCTGTGCAAGCGTCTGAGGCATAGAATACTCCTTTGTGGCGGCTCATTGCCGCCAGATATGGGAAAAATACGTCCGCCCGCGCCCCCGCGGGGGAAGCGCTAGCCGTGCTGGCAGTGCAGGCGTTCGCCTTCCTTTTCCTTCTTGGCGAGGTTGTTGAGCGCGTTCACATAGGCACGGGCGCTGGCCACCAGGATGTCGGGATGCGCGCCCCGGCCCACGGCCTTGTACTGGCCCTCGCTCAGGCGCACGGTCACCTCGCCCAGGGCGTCCGTGCCGCTGGTGATGGCGTTGATGGCATACTGTTCCAGCTCCGGTTCGCGGCCCAGCATGTCGTTGATGACGTTGAAGATGGCGTCCACCGGTCCCACGCCGAAGCCCGCGCCGCTGCGTTCCATGCCGTCGATGTCCATGAGCACGGCCGCCGTGGGCGGCACGCCGCCGGCATCGGAGCTCTGCACGCTCACATGGCGCAGGCGGAAGCGGTCGGGCAGGCGGTAGATCTCTTCCTGTACCAGGGCCATGAGGTCGTCGTCGTGCAGGGTCTTCTTGCAGTCGGCCAGCTTCTTCACCGCCTCGAAGACGAGCTGGAGCTGGTCGTCGTCCAGCTTGTAGCCCATGCTCTCGAACTTGTTGCGTACGGCATTGCGGCCCGAGTGCTTGCCGATGACCAGGCTGGATTCCGTGCGGCCCACGGACTGCGGGGTCATAATCTCGTAGGTCTCGCGGTTCTTGAGCATGCCGTCCTGATGGATGCCCGACTCATGGGCAAAGGCGTTGGCCCCCACGATGGCCTTGTTGTTGGCGATGGGCTGGCCGATGGTCATGGAGAGCAGGCGGCAGGAAGGGTAGAGCTGCTCGGTATGGATGTTGTGCTCGAGATGATAGAGGTCATGCCGCACGCGCAGGGCCATGACCACTTCTTCCAGCGCGGCGTTGCCCGCCCGCTCGCCGATGCCGCTGATGGTCACCTCCGCCTGACGCGCGCCCACGCGCAGGGCGGCCAGCGTGTTGGCCACCGCCAGACCGAGGTCATTGTGGCAGTGCACGCTGAAAATGGCCTTGTCGCTGTTGGGCGTGTTCTCGATGACGTACTTGATGAGGGACGCGAACTCGTCCGGCTGGGCATAGCCCACGGTATCGGGCAGGTTGATGGTGGTGGCCCCGGCCCTGATGGCCGTTTCCACCACCCGGCAGAGGAAGTCCTTGTCCGAGCGGGAGGCGTCCTCGGCGGAGAATTCCACGTTGTCGGTATAGCCCGCGCAGCGCCGCACCCCGGCCTCGATCATCTGGAGCACCACTTCCGGGTCCTTGCGCAGCTTGTGCTTCATGTGCAGGGGCGAGGTGGAGAGGAAGGTGTGGATGCGCGGCCGCCGGGCCACCTTGACGGCCTCCCAGCAGCGGTCGATGTCGCCGTCCATGCAGCGGGCCAGACCGGCGACCTGGATGTCGCCCGCCTGCTCGGCGATACGGCGCACGGACTCGAAGTCCCCCGGGCTCGAAGCCGGGAAGCCCGCCTCCATGATGTCCACGCCCAGCACTTCCAGCTGATGGGCCAGGCGGAGTTTTTCCTGGAGGTTCATGGTCGCGCCGGGCGACTGTTCGCCGTCACGCAATGTGGTGTCGAAAAAATAAACCTTGTTGTCCATGATGCACATCTCCTCTGGGCATGGCGCGTCCTCCTTCGGACCATTGCCTGCATAACGTCCGCCCTGGGCGGCCTGACCGGAAGAGAGTGCCACACGCGTGGCGGCCGTTACGCAGCCTTCAGTCGTCCGTGGACGATAGGGCGCGTAGCAGCTGACGGTTGCGACGGGGAAGGATCACCAGCGTATAGACGATGCCGCCGGCGATGTAGAGGGCACAAAAGAGAAAGGCGAAAATCCGCGGCTGGGAGTAGACCAGCGCCAGGGCCACCAGGGCCCCCACCAGGGAACGGATGGGGTGGGCGCGCAGAAAATCGTATTCCTTGAAAGAAAAGTACCGGACCCGGCTGACCATGAGCAGGCCCACGAAGATCACGAGCAGAAAGCAGACATGGGGGACGGCGGGCGCGAGAAAGTCGGGCAGCATGCCGCAAAAGAGCACGAAGGCCGCCAGCGTGCAGCCGCCGGCCGGGATGGGCAGACCGATGAAGAAGCGTTTGCTCACGAAAGTAGTGCTGACGTTGAAGCGCGCCAGACGCAGCGCCCCGCAGGCGGCATAGAGGAAGGCCACGGCCACGCCCCAGCGGCCGAAGGTCTCAAGCTGCCACTGCCACATGAGCATGGCCGGCGCCACGCCGAAGGCCACCAGATCCGCGAGGGAGTCGTACTGCACGCCGAATTCGCTGGCCGTGCCCGTCAGGCGGGCCACCTTGCCGTCCATGCCGTCCAGCAGGGCGGAAAGGAAAACGGCGCAGACCGCGGCCTCGAAACGTCCCTGCACGGCCCAGACCATGCACAGGAAGCCCATGAACATGCTTAAGGACGTGATGAGATTGGGGAGGACATAGACCCCCCTGTGCGGGGCTTTCCTGCCATGCTGCGGCGTGCTGTTCTCCACGGTCTTTTCCATAGCGGGGCCGATCCCTTGCGGCGTTACTGGGTCTGGCGTCGGGCCACGACGCTTTGTCCGGCGAAGACGCGTTCGCCCACGAATACGCTGGGAGCATATCCTTCAGGCAGATAAAGGTCAACTCGTGAGCCGAAGCGGATCATGCCGCAGCGTTCGCCGCGCGTGAGGCCGTCCCCGGGCTCGGCCCGGCAGACGATGCGCCGGGCGATGAGTCCGGCGATCTGCACCATGACCCAGCTCGTCCCGTCATCCCCGCGCAGGCGCAGCGCGCAGCGTTCGTTCTCCTCCGCGGCCTTGTCGTAGGCGGCATTGATGAACTTGCCGGGCCAGTAGCGGATCTCCTCCACCGTGGCCGCCACCGGGCTGCGGTTCACATGCACGCTGAAGATGTTCATGAAGATGCTCATGCACATGCGCCGTTCCCCGGTGAAGGGGTCGGGCCTCTCCTCGATGCGGACCACGCGACCGTCCGCCGGGCTGACGGCCAGTCCGTCCGCCTGCGGGACGACCCGCTCGGGGTCGCGGAAAAAGTGCAGGGAGAACCAGCAGCACAGCAGCAGGAGCAGGGCACAGAAGCCGACGCCCAGCAGGGCGAAGACCAGTGCCGCCAGGGCGGTAAGGCCGATGACCGGCCAGCCTTCGGGAGTGATGCCGCAACGGGCAGGACGCATGGTGGACCTCGCTGGGGCCCAGCCCTGCCGGCAGGCGCGGGAGACGCCTGCGCCGGGGCGGACCGGTGACGTTTCAGGGGAGGAAAGTATATGCGTCTCCGTTGCGGCAGGCAAGGGAAAAGCGGGCATGCCCCGCCCTTGCGCGCCGGGGCGGCAGCGGCTATGCTGAGGACATGCGACGCTTCCTTTCTCCTGTCTGCCTGCTCTTTTCGCTGACGCTTGTGGCCTGCGGTCCCAGGGACATCGGCACGGGCACTGCCGAGCCGGACAGCGCCCCGCCCGGCATCAGCTCCGTGGAGAGCCTGCGCCAGCCCCTGACGGGAGCCAATCCCGTACAGCGGCGGCTTTTCTTTTATAATCAGCCGCATATTATGATGCAGATGCAGCAGTCCGGGCTAGACAATTACCGGCGCTACATCAACCGGTATCGCGGCGACGGCGTCGACCCCGAATCGCCCGCCTATCGTGAAGTGCCGCGCCAGCGCAGCCCGTTCCGACAGTAGGGGCGTCGAACGGCGGACGACCCTGCCGTGCCCGGGACGTGCGCCGGCCGTGCGTCCCGCCTGTCGCCTGTTCGCGAGGAAAACCACATGGAAGTTGTGTTGAACATCGTGCTGACGCTGCTGTTTTCCCTTGTGGCCGCTGGGGTCTGTTTCCTGTCGAGAAATTTTCCGCCGAGCTTCAGGCCGATGTGGCGGCGCTGCACCCTCCCCAAAAAAAGCTGACGGGAGCGCTCAGGAAAAGCTCCCTGTGAAATGGCGGCAAGGCCGGCCCCGGAAAAACAGGAGGGCATAGCCCCGTCCTCCCGGTCGCTGCCTCCGGCGCATGCCCGCCCGGCGTCCGGCGTTTTTTCCATTCACCCTCCGCACCTTAGAGGAACCGCATGAATCACGCACGACATACTCTCTTTGGAGCCGCTGCTCTGTCGCGCGGTCTTGCCCGTCTGCTGCTCACGCTCTGTCTGATCCCCGTGGCCGCCACACCGGCGCATGCTTTCGAAACGGGCGGGCATGCCACTCCCCCGCAGGGAGTGGAGAGCGAATACGAACAGGAGATGCGGATCCTTCGGATGCTGGAGAACATTGACCGGCTGGCGCAGGAGCATGAACAGGCGGAGCGCCGCGCGAAGGCTGCGCAGGACGGCGGCCACGGCGGACATGCCGCACAGACTCCGTCACGATCCCCGCAAGCAGAGGCCGGCATCGCCACGGCGGAGTCCCGCGCGTCCCAGCTCGAGGACAGGATGATAGTCGGCGCGGGGATGGTCATCGTGCTGCTCTTCACCCTGTTCCTGGGCGTTCGGTTCTTCTTCGCGCGCCGCGGGGATCCCGACGACTCTCCTACGGATCTGCGGGGAAGGGGGTATGCGGAATGGAAGCGGCAGCGTCAGGCGCGGAGGGACAAGCTCGAATGAGACCGGGAACCGCCCGGCGCGCCGACTGTCCCCGCCGCCCGGCCGTGGCTCTCTCCACGCTTTGTCTGCGAGCCGACGCATGGAATGGCTGTTCCTTCTGAACGTGCCGCTGGTGTTCCTTGCGGGAGGTGTCGTCTGCCTCCTGCTGACGGTCGTCGCAACGATCGTCGCACTGACGCTCTTTTTCGGGGCCCCGGTGTCGGAGACCATCCGCCCGTGGCGCAGCCGGTGGCGGTTGATCACGCTCCCATGGCGGATGGCGTCGCGCCGCCTGTTCACCGGCTTTGTGCTGCGGCAGCCGCTGCCAGAGGATAAGGCGTGTTATGCCCCTGGCTTGAGGCGGGCGCGCCGTTGCGCCCGCGCGGGTCTCGTCGTATGCTCGGCGTGTCGCCGCGTCTTGCCGCGCTGCGGGAAGATGCGGAGGCGTGGCCGCGCGGGCCGGCCTCCGGCAGCGTCCGCTACCCGTCCTGAACGACCCATACGAGGAGAACAATGGATCCCCTGACCCATGCCGCTTCCGGGGCCGTGGCCATGCTGGCCCTGCCCCGCCGTCCCGCCACCCGCTGGGCCGTGCCGCTGGCCGCGCTGGTGGCCGCCTTCCCGGACATCGACATCGCCTTCATTCGCGGGCCGCTGCAATTCCTGCAGCTGCATCGCGGCATCACGCATTCCCTGTTCTTTCTGCCCGTGCTGGCCCTGCTGCTGGCGTTGGCGGCCCGTCCCCTATGGAAGCGGGACACGCCGGGCCGCTGGCCGCTGCCGCTGGTCTGGCTCTTTTTCGGCGGGCTTATCCTCCTGCATATCTGGCTGGACTGCATCACCACCTACGGCACCATGATCTTCCTGCCCTTCTCGGCGGAACGGGTACGCCTCAACGGGGTGTTCATCATCGACCTGCTGCTGACGCTGCCCCTGCTGGCGGCGGTCTGGTTCGCCCTGCGCCGTGGCGTCGTCCGTCCGGCGCGGCTGGCCCTGTGCTGGCTGGCGCTCTATCCCTGCTGCGCCATCGGGCTCAACGGGCATCTGGCCGCCGCCTACCGGGCCGAGCTGGCCGGACAGGGCCGGAAGGTCGAGCGGCTCGTGGTGCTGCCGGACGCCTTTTCCCCGGTCTTCTGGCGGGCGCTCTACGAGGAGCGGCAGCCCAACGGCCTCGTGGTGCGCGCCGACGGGCTCACCGCGCTGGGCCGGGCGCATGAGCGGGGCTTCCCCCGGCCTGCCCTCAGACCGGAGCTGGCCGCAAGCCTGCGGGAACAGTCCGTCATCTGCCGGGATTTCCTCGACTTCAGCCTGCTGCCGCTGACCCTGCCCGTCCCGAAAAACCTGCGCCCCGAGGAAGCCGTGTCCGCCCCGGACGAACAGGCGGCGGCCGCGGCCCAGCCGCAGACCCTGCGCGGTTATCTGGAGATCACGGACGAGCGCTTCGGCAGCAGTCTCCGCTTCGTGCGCGAGATCATGCGTTTGCGGGCAGGGGAGGGCGGTTCGCCCTTCCGGCTCTTCGTGGAGCTGGGCTACGCGCCCGATGCCGTGCCGCGCCTTGTGCGCGAACGCCTCTATCTGCCGGACAGCGGCCGGGATTCCGGCTGGCGGCCGCCGCGTCCGCCCCGGCCGGCGCGGGGGCTGGACTGGTGGCTGGGCCTGCGCTGAGGCGGACCGCAATGCGTTTGCCGTCTTGTTGCGCCGCTTGCGCTCCGGCTGCGGAAGACGACCCGGAGGCTGACCCGGAGGCTGGCCCGTGGAGCCGCTGACCCATGCCGCGTCCGGCCCGCTGGGCGCTGGTCTGGCTGGTGGGCTATCCCTGCCTCGGGCTGGCCGGCAATGCTCTCCGTGAGCAGGCCTGCCGGGCGGACTTCGCGGCGCGGGGGCGGCATATCGGTCGCCTTGTCGTGCCGCCGGATGTGGTCGTGCCCGGCCTGCGGCGCGTCGTCTACGAGGATGAACTCCCCAAGATGACGACCCTCGTCTGCGCCGAGGGCCTGCTTGCGCCGGGGCATTTCTACGGCCGAAGGCTGTGCGAGTTCACTTCACGGGAGCTGCCCGCAAAACTGCGCGCCTCGTCGCCGCTGGGGGGCCGCCATTGCGCGAAAAGCTGTACCTGCCGTTCGGGGCCTGGACGTTCCGGCGGCCCGTGCCGGGGCTGGACGCGGAGCCCGGCCTCCGGTAAAGACAACAGCCACACCAACACCAGCGAGGACTGCATGGACAACGCCTTTTCCCATCTGGACAGCCGGGGCAACGTATGCATGGTGGATGTGGGACACAAGCCCGCCACCCGGCGCGTGGCCGTGGCCGAAGCGCTCGTGCGGCTGGCCCCCGCCACTCTGGATCTGCTGCGGCGCGCGGCCCTGCCCAAGGGGGACGTGCTCACCTGCGCCAAGATCGGCGGCATCATGGCCGCCAAGCGCACGGCGGAACTCATCCCCATGTGTCATTCGCTGGGCCTGAGCTATGCGGACGTACGCTTCGAGATCGACGAGGCCGCCGCCACCATCCGCATCCTGAGCGAGGCGCGCGCCGACGGCCCCACCGGCGTGGAGATGGAAGCCATCGTGGCCGCGCAGATGGCGGCCGCCACCATCTATGACATGTGCAAGGCCGTCCAGCGGGACATCGTCATCGAACGGGTGCGCCTGCTGCTTAAGGACGGCGGCAAGAGCGGCCGTTTTGAAGCGCCCGACGCCCGTCTGCCCGAGGATATGGGGAGGCAGGACGCATGACCTTTCCCCAGATCGACCCCGTGGCCTTCAGCATCGGCTCGCTCCAGCTGCGCTGGTACGGCCTCATGTACCTTTTCGCCTTCGTGGGAGGCTGGATCCTGGGGCGGCTGCGGGCCTCCCGGCCCGGGTCTGGCTGGCGCGCGCAGGACGTGGACGACCTGCTGACCTTCGTCATGCTGGGGGTCATCCTCGGCGCGCGGCTGGGCTATGTGCTTTTCTACGACCTGGCGGACTACATCCGCGACCCGCTGGAGATTTTCCGCGTCTGGAATGGCGGCATGTCCTTCCACGGCGGCCTGCTGGGCGTGGTGGGGGCCTTCTGGTACTTTTCCCGCACGCGCAAAAAGCCCTTCCTCGAGGTGGCGGACTTCATCGCGCCGCTGGTGCCGCAGGGGCTCTTTTTCGGGCGGCTGGGCAACTTCATCAACGGCGAGCTCTGGGGCAAGCCCAGCGATCTGCCCTGGGCCATGATTTTCCCCACCGGCGGCCCCTGGCCGCGTCATCCCTCGCAGCTCTACGAGGCGCTGCTCGAAGGCGTGGCGCTCTTCGTGATCCTCTGGATCTTCTCGGCCAAAAAGCGCCGTCCCGGCGCGGTGGCCGGGCTGTTCGCCCTGCTGTACGGCATCTTCCGCTTCGGAGTGGAGTTCGTGCGCGTGCCGGACGTGCAGCTCGGCTATCTGGCCTTCGGCTGGCTGACCATGGGGCAGGTGCTCTGCCTGCCGCTCATCCTCATCGGGGCCTGGCTCATCTGGCGGCCGCCGTCACGGGCGGTCTGAGCGGCGGACATGGTTTGACAGATGTCCCGTTTTGGGGCTATGCTGACCGGATAGACAGATTTTTTCGGGAGGCGTCATGGCCAAGGAAGGTTCCATTGAAGTAGATGGGGTGGTGCAGGAAGCGCTACCCAATGCCATGTTCCGCGTCGAGCTGGAAAACGGGCACGAAGTGCTGGCCCACATCTCCGGCAAGATGCGCAAATTCTACATCCGCATTCTGCCCGGCGACCGCGTGAAGGTGGAGCTTTCTCCCTACGACCTGACGCGCGGCCGCATCACCTACCGTATGAAGTAGCCTCCCGCAGCGATCGTCCGGGGAGCGCACCCCCTGCCCCATGAGTGAGCAGGCGGTGCGCTCTTCGTCGTTGCGGCACAGTCCTCTGTCCTCTTTTGCCAAGGAGACACCATGTCCGGCAATACCTTCGGGCGCGTCCTGCGCCTCACCACCTATGGCGAATCGCACGGCGCGGGCATTGGCGGCGTGCTGGACGGCTGTCCGGCCGGGCTGCCCCTCAGCGAGGCGGAGATGCAACGCGACCTCGATCTGCGCAAGCCGGGGCAGGGGCCCACGGCCACCAAGCGGAAAGAGTCGGACACGGTACGCATCCTGTCCGGCATCTTCGAAGGGAGGACCACGGGCACGCCCATCGCCTTTTACATCGCCAACGAGGATCAGCGCTCGCGGGATTACGGCAATCTGGCCGAAGTTTTTCGTCCCGGGCATGCGGACTGGGGCTTTTTCCAGAAATTCCAGGGCCTGCGCGACTATCGCGGCGGCGGGCGCTCTTCCGGCCGCGAGACCGCCGCGCGCGTGGCCGCCGGAGCCGTGGCCCGGCTGCTGCTGGCGACGCACGGCATCGGCGTGGAAGCCGCGGCCGTGGAGCTGGGCGGCATCGCCGTGCCGCCGGCGGAACGCGAGTTTTCCGAAGCCTTTTCCCGGCCCTAGTACGCGGCCTCGGCGGAGGTGGTCACCCGCTGGGACGAACGCGTGGCCGAAGCCCGCAAGGCCGGGGACACCCTGGGCGGCATCGTGGAGATCCGCGCGCGCGACGTGCCTCCCGGCTGGGGCGAGCCGGTCTTCGACAAGCTGGACGCCTGTCTGGCCCATGCCCTTATGAGCGTGGGCGCGGTCAAGGGCGTAGAGGTGGGCGACGGCTTTGCCGCGGCCCGCAGCACCGGTTCCGTCAACAATGACCCCCTGACGCCGGAAGGTTTCGCCTCCAACCACGCGGGCGGCATCCTCGGCGGCATTTCCAGCGGGCAGGAAATCGTCCTGCGCGCGGCCGTCAAGCCCATCGCCTCCATCGCAAGGGAACAGCGGACCATCGACAGGGAGGGCCGCCCGGCGTCGGTGCTGGTGGGCGGACGGCATGATCTCTCGGCCATCCCGCGCATCGTGCCCGTGCTGCGGGCCATGACCGCGCTCACGCTGGCCGATGCCCTGCTGTTGCAGGCGCGCATGACGGCCCTGCCGGAAGAGGTGCTGCCCCTGCCGCGTCCGGCCGCCCTGCGGGACGGGCGCTGGTGATGGCCGCTCCGCTGCCTGATGCGACACCCCTGAGGCCCGGTCTTTTCCGTGGGTGCGGTCCGGCCCTGACGGCGGACCTGCACGCGCTGGGCATCACCTGCGTGGGGGAGGTGCGTCGTGCCGAACCTGACGAGTTGTACGCGACGCTGTGTCGCCTGAGCGGGCCGCAGGATATTTGCGTGCTGGATCAATTGCGCTGTGTGGTGGAACAGGCCCGCGATCCCGCCTGTCCGCCCGGTCGGCGGGACTGGTTCTGGTGGTCGCGGCGGCGCAAGGCGGACGACGTGCCGCCGCTTTCCCCTGTTCCGGAGGCTTCCCATGAGCGCTGATCTGCCCCTTTTGCAGGACCCGGATGCCGTGGAGCTGTGCGGCACGCTGGAGCGGGTCATCTTCCATAATGAGGAGAACGGCTATACCGTTCTGCGCCTGCAGCCGGACAAGCCCCTGCCCGGCCAGAGCAAGGTGCAGGGCGCGCCCGCGCGCGGCCTGAGCCGTGATCCCGTGACCTGCGTGGGGCATATGGTGCATCCGCAGCCAGGCGTACACCTGAAGGTCGCGGGCCGCTGGCAGGTCAATGCCCGCTACGGCCGCCAGATCCATTTCGACCTGGCGGAAGAGATCCTGCCGGCCACCACCGAGGGCATACGGCTCTACCTGGCCTCCGGCCTCATCAGGGGCGTGGGGTCGGAGATGGCCGGGCGCATCGTGGAAAAGTTCGGGGAGGACACCATCCGCGTCCTGGACGAGGAACCGGAGCGCCTGCGGGAGGTCCGGGGCGTGGGCAAGAAGAATTTCGAGCGCATCTGCCAGAGCTGGCAGGAACATCGCGGCATCCGCGACCTCATGCTCTTTTTGCAGCCGCACGGCATCACCCCCGCCTATGCGGTACGCATCTACCGGGCCTACGGCGGTGAGGCGCTCCAGGTGGTGCGGGAAAACCCCTATCGTCTGGCTATGGACATCCACGGCATCGGCTTCGTGACCGCCGACGCCGCGGCCCGCAAGCTGGGCTTTGAAGTGGACAACCCGCTGCGCGTCCAGGCGGGCATCCTCTATGTGCTGCAAAAGTCCACGGACGACGGCAACGTCTACCTGCCTCAGGACGAGCTGCTGGCCCAGGCCTGCGAACAGCTCGGCGTGGAAGAACAGCTCGTGCTGGAAGCGCTGGACGTGCTGGAAGCCGAGGAACGCCTTGTGCGGGAATGGCCGGACGAGCCGACCTGCCCCTCGCCGGTGGAAGATGAAGCCGAGATCCCGTCCCTTTCCCCGGCGGTCTATCTGCGGCGCTACCATCACTGCGAATCCAAGACGGCTTTCTATCTCCAGCGCCTGTTGCGCTCGCCCAAGTCCGTGCAGTTCAGCGATCCTGACGCGCTGGTGGACAAGGTGACGGGGGAGCTGAGCATCCAGCTCGCGCCGGAGCAGCTCGAGGCCGTGCGTACCGCCGCCCGCAGCAAGGTGATGGTGCTCACCGGCGGCCCCGGCACGGGCAAGACCACCATCATCAATGCCATCATCCGTCTGTTCGCCGAGGTGAGGGCGCGCATCCTGCTTGCCGCGCCCACGGGGCGGGCGGCCAAGCGCATGTCCGAGACCTCGGGCCGCGAGGCGCGCACCATCCACCGCCTGCTGGAGTACAGCCCCAAGGAGGACGGCTTCGCCCGCAACGAGGACAATCCGCTGGCCTGCGGTCTGCTCGTGGTGGACGAGGCCTCCATGATGGACATCCTGCTGTTCTACCATCTGCTGAAGGCCGTGCCGCTGGGCGCGACGCTCGTACTGGTGGGCGATGTGCATCAGCTGCCGTCGGTGGGGCCGGGCAACGTGCTGGCCGACATCATCGCCTCCGGCGCCGTGCCCGTGGTGGAGCTGACGGAGATCTTCCGGCAGTCGGCGGAAAGCGAGATCATCTGCAACGCCCACCTCATCAATCACGGGCAGGTGCCGCCGCTGGAGTCCAGCCGGGACAGGCTGTCGGACTTCTACTTCATCCGGCAGGATGTGCCGGAAAAGGCGGCGGATCTCATCGTGGAACTTGTGCGCGACCACATCCCCCGGCGTTTCGGGCTGGACCCGGTGGACGACATCCAGGTGCTCACGCCCATGCACCGCGGGGCCGTGGGCGCGGGCGAGCTCAATGCCCGGCTCCAGGAGGCGCTCAACCCCCACGGCACCGAGGTCCGCCGTGGCGAGCGGGCCTTCCGCCTGCATGACAAGGTCATGCAGATACGCAACAATTACGACAAGGATGTCTTCAACGGCGACGTGGGCCGCATCGTCTTTCTGGACGGCAAGGAGCGCACCCTGAGCGTCAACTTCGACGACCGCGTGGTCCCCTACGATTTCGACGAGCTGGACGAGCTGGCCCCGGCCTACGCCATCTCCATCCACAAGTCGCAGGGTTCGGAATATCCGGCGGTGGTCATCCCCCTTATGATGCAGCACTACGTCCTCTTGCAACGCAATCTCGTCTATACCGGGGTGACGCGCGGCAAAAAACTGGTGGTGCTGGTGGGCGAGCCCCGCGCCCTGCACATGGCGGTGAAGAACAACCGCACGCGCATCCGTCACACCCGCCTCACCGAACGGCTGCGCCCGCCTGAGCTCCCGGCCCCGCACCGGGAGCGGAAAACGTAAGCGCCACGAGCGTTGCCGGCCTCCCTGGCGGCGCTTCCCGCGCGGCAAGCGGCCGCTCGGATGGCAAGACGCTTGCGGAGAAGCGCGGCGCCGCCCCGCCGTGACGGGCTGCGGAAAGGCATTTGCAATTCGTGACAAATAGGATAAGGAGAATCGACGGCACGCTTGCCGGAGGCCCGGCCGTGCCGGGAAAGGAGCAGAATCATGGCTGATGAAAACAAGCGCCTCGGCGTCGTTATCGACAGCGGCAAGGACAGCGACATCGATCCCGAACTGGCGGATGAGATCCTGCGCGACGACGACAATTATGTGCCGCGCAACAGCCTTGGCGGCGGCGCGGCCGACGCCCTGCTGCGCGCCAATTCGGCCGCCCCTGTCGCGCCCAACCGCATCATCGGCATTGCGGCCATGGTCTGCGCCGTGTCCAGCCTCTTCCTTTTTGCGGCGTTCTTCATCCCGCCCGCCGTCGTGCTGGGGGTCATCGCCCTGATCCGCAAGCAGTATTTTCTGGGCATCATGTCCCTGCTGATCTCCATTTTCTCCTTCTTCACGTCCACGACCATTATGACGGCGCTGGACAAGTTCTTCATGTAGGACGCCAGACCGTCCCGCGTGTCGCCTGCCCGGCGATATGATATGTCGCGGGCTGCGGCCATCGTCCGTGCCCGGCCGGTTTGTTTCGTCGGAAGGTGTCGATGCGGGCGCTTCGCGCATCTCGCGCCGGCTCCTTCCGGCGTGCGCCGGCCAGGTGTCCCGCTGATTCTGAAAAGCCCCCGCTCGCCATGCGAACGGGGGCTTTTGGCTGCCCTGCGGCACGAATTTCGCGGTCACGGCCTCCGGCCACCATGCGGACAGCGTTCACAACGGCCCTGCGGGTCGCCCAAGCCCCTTATCCCTTCCCCAGCGTGTTTTTGCCAGGGGAAGGTCAGGAGCGCGAGGCAGTCCCGCCCGCAAGGGCAAGCAGAGCGTGTTCGGCGCAGGTGTCTTATGTAAGGCGCGGCCTTCTCCCCCCAGCAAGGCGGTGAAAAGCGGTGACAGGGGCTAGCTGTTCTTCAGATCCTCAACGATGCGGCTCAGGTTCTGGGTCTGGGTGTTCAGGCTTTCCACAGCGGCGGCGGCCGTGCTCATGGCATGGGCAAGCTCATCGGCCCGGCGGTTGACCTCGCTGATGGAGCGGTTGATCTCCTCGCTGGCGGCGGATTGCTGTTCGCTGGCGGCGGCAATGGCCCGCACCTGGTCCGAGGAGGTCTCGATGAGCTGGAAGATATCCTTGAGCGCCGCGCCGGACTGGTCGGCAAAGTCCGTGGCCTGACTGATGTTCTCCACGGCAAGATCCACCTGCTTCATGCTCTTGCCGGCGCTTTCCTGGATGGCATGGATGGCCGTGGCCACATCCGTGGTGGAGTTCATGGTCTTTTCGGCCAGCTTGCGTACCTCATCCGCCACCACGGCGAAGCCGCGCCCGGCTTCCCCGGCACGGGCCGCCTCGATGGCGGCATTGAGAGCCAGCAGGTTCGTCTGATCGGCAATATCGGAAATGACGCTCATAATCTGATTGATGGCCTGGGCCTGTTCAGCCAGCGTATTCATGTCCTGGCGCAACTGGCCGGACTGCTCCTGAACGCTCTGGATGCTCTGAACGGACTTGGCCACCACCGCCGCGCCCTCATCGGCCTTGCCGCGGGCCTCGTTGGAGACGTCGGCGGCGTTGCCCGCGCTGCGGGCCACTTCCAGCACGGTGGAATTCATCTCTTCCATGGCCGTAGCCGTTTCTCCCAGACGGGCCGAGGCCTGGCTGGCTCCCTGACTGGCATTGTCGATCTCGGCGTTCAGGCTGCGGACAGCATCGCTGACCGAGTCCACAATGCTTTCGATGCGTGCCGCGGCGGCCAGCATGCCCTCGCGACGACCGCTTTCGGCCTGCTTGCGGGCCTCTTCCGCCTCCGCCAGGGCCTTTCGGGCCTCTTCGCCGCGCGCTTCGGCCTCGCGGGTCTTGGCTTCGGCCTCGGCGGTACTCTGCTGGAGGCTGGCCACCATGCCGCGCAGGGCGTCGGCAAGCTGGCCCATATCATCGCTGCCCCGCACGTCAAGCTGGACCTGCGTATTGCCGTCGGCCACGGCCAGCGTATAGGCGGTGATCTTCTTGACCGGGCGGGCCAGACGGACGCCCAGCAGGACGGAAAGCGCCACCAGCACCACCAGCACCCCGCCGCTTACCAGGCAGGTAACGGAAATACCCTCGTTACGCAGGGCATCCAGCGTGGTCACCGGCACGCCGGCAAACCACATGCCGATGATCTGTCCCTCAGCGTTGCGCGCCGGCCAGTAGATGGAACGGAAGGGCTCGCCGAGGATGACGTTTTCCTGTATGACGGGCTGGCCCTTTTGCAGGACGGCGTCCTGGATGGACGGATTGTTCAGGCGGGTGCCGACAGCACGCTTGCCGTTGGCGACGATGCTCGTCATGACGCGGGTGTCGCCTTCAAAGAAGGTGACTTCCAGGTCGTTGATCCGCTTGAGCCAGTCGATGTGCGCGGGATTGTCCAGCGAAACGCCCAGCGCCAGCGCGCCGATCACGCTGCCGCCGCTGCGGACGGGCAAGACGGCCCCCAGCAGATGCGGCGCATCCGAGAGCGTGCAGAGTCCTACGGTCTCCGTGCCGCTGAGGGCGGCCTTGACAGCGGCCTGCTCCGCTTCGCTGCCGCCGGCCTGCTCGCTATGGCTGCGTACCAGCACCTGTCCCCGGGCATCGGTAAGGGTCAGAACATCCAGACGGGCGTCACGAGCAAAGGCGACAAGCCGGGACCGCAGCGCCGCCATGTCGCCGGCAGTCATGGCACGGTGCAGGTCGCTGTCCTCCGCCAGGGCAAGGCCGATGTTGCGGTATCGCTGCGTGGTGGCCGTATTGACGGCGTCCATGTTGCGCTGGACGCGCTCAAGGCTGTTGGTGATGGATTCCTCCAGCGGCCGCGTCATGAAGTGGATGCCGACGGCAACCGTGATGACGCAGGTCAGCAGCATGGAGCAAAAGAGACTGATAACGACCTTGAGAGTCAGGTTCAGGCGCATGGGGACCTCACACTTTTGCCGGAAAACTGGCGTTGAACAGAGGGATTTCTTTCTGTTATCGACAAAAAATAAAAAATTCATAGGGAAAACAGACAGGTTATCCTGATGATGCGGAAAAAAATGTCGAGCAGGCGCAAAATGGCGGAGGGGCCGGCGTCAGACCCGGTCAGGAGCGGGCATGCCGCGGCGGGTGCGCCGGACGCAACAACCGTCCCAAAGCCGGGGGCCTCGGGACGGTTGTTGCGCTTTTTGCGGCCTTGCGCCGGCAGGGGCGGTCAGGGGAGCGGGCAGGGCGTCAGGTAGATGGTGCGCTCTTCCTGGGTGAGCGTGACGATCTCCCGCAGGCCGTCCAGCGTGGGGCGGCCCTTGTCGGCCGTGAGCAGGTGTTGCAGTCGCGCCACCAGTCCGGCACGGCGGTCGTTTTCGTCCGCATCGCCGAGCATGGCTTCCCTGCCCAAGAGCTCCAGGGCCTTGCCGTGATGGTCGGCCAGTGTCTGATGGACGAGGAAGAGCGGCTCCAGTTCGTCGCTTTCGGCGGCGGCAAGCACCATGACCGACGTCATGTAGAGCCGTTCGATATAGATTCCGTAGAGATGCGCGCCCAGCAGGCGCAACAGGCGCTCGTCACCGGCTGCCGCGCGCACGAAGGCCGCGTATTCCTGCTTGCGGTATTTTTCCGCGATGGAACGGGCGCGCTCGCTCTGGGGCTTGTCGCGCAGGATGCGCAGCTCCTCCTTGCCGGGGCTGGGCAGTTTTTGCCGCCAGAGGGATTGCAGCAGGCGGTTTTCCCGCAGGGCGTCTTCCGGCTTGCCGAAGAAGAAGGCAAAGCTGCGGTCCGCGGCGATCATGCCGCTGAGCACGGCCCGCTGATCCTCGTCCTCGGTGGGGCAGGTCTCTTCGGAGACGGCCAGCGCGGGCTGGTGGACGAAGCCCGCTTCGCGGTAACGGGCGATGTCCCGCAGGGCCTGCGCCGGCGAGTCGTCGTCGAGCACGTCCAGCAGGGCGGTGACGATGCGCCGCGTTTCCGAGGCGGGCAGGGCGGCCCGCACGGGGGCGGCCAGCAACAAAAGGGCGACCCCGCAGAGCAGGGTCGCCGTCAGAATACGCGGATGCCTAGGCATCGCCGTCATCCCCGAGCGCTTCGCGGAAGCGTTCCCGCAGGGCCAGCAGCTTGGCGCGGTTGTCCAGCAGGGTCTCGGCCCGTTCGCGTTCCCGGGCCACCACTTCGGCCGGGGCGCGGCTGGTGAAGCTTTCATTATGCAGCTTGGCCTGTACGCCGGCCACGTCCTTTTCCAGCTTGGCCAGTTCCTTGTCCAGGCGGGCCAGCTCGCCGTTGAGGTCCACCGCGCCCTTGAGCGGCACGATGACCTGACACCCGCAGACCACGGAGGAGGCCGACGCCCTGGGCGCGGTGAGGTCCGTGCCGATGGCGAGGCTTTCCAGCCGGGCGAGGGGGAAGATCATGCCCTGGCTGGCTTCCAGCAGGGCGGCCTGTGCGTCGTCGGCGGGATGCAGCAGCAGGCTCACCTTGTGGGCCGGGCTGATGTTGAGCTCGGCCTTGATGGTGCGTACGGCCACGATGACGCCCTGGATGAGCTCCATGCGGGCGGCCTCGTCGGGACGGACGCAGGCCGGACGGGCGGCGGGCCAGGGCTCCAGCGCGATGTCCGTGGCCGTCTGGCCGGCGGGCACGGGCAGGGCATGCCAGATCTCCGCCGTCACGAAGGGGATGATGGGATGGAGCAGGAGCAGCAGCTCGCGCAGCACCGTCCAGAGCACATACTGGGCCACGGGTTTGCGCGCTTCGTCCTGCATGTCGGGCTTGATGAGCTCCAGATACCAGTCGCAGAACTCGTTCCAGAGGAACTTGTAGCCGGTCTGGGCGGCGTCGTTGAAGCGGTATTCCTCCAGTGCCGCGTCCATCTCCTGCTTGACGGCCTCAAGGCGGTGCAGGATCCACTGATGGTGCAGGCCCTCCACCGTGCCCAGGTCCACCGGGGCGGGAGCCGTTTCCGGCAGGTTCATCAGGGCGAAGCGGGCCGCGTTCCAGATCTTGTTGATGAAGTGGCGGTAGCCCTCGATGCGGGCCTCGGAAAGACGGATGTCCCGGCCCATGGCCGCGAAGGCGGTGAGGGTGAAGCGCAGGGCGTCACAGCCGTACTTGTCGATCATCTCCAGCGGGTCGATGACGTTGCCCGTGGACTTGGACATCTTGCGGCCCGACTCGTCCCGCACCAGCGCGTGCAGATAGACGTCATGGAAGGGGACCTGCCCCATGAAGTGCTGGCCCATCATCATCATGCGGGCCACCCAGAAGAAGATGATGTCGAAGCCGGTCACCAGCACGCTGGTGGGATACCAGCGGGCGAGGTCCTTCGTCTTTTCCGGCCAGCCCATTGTGGAGAAGGGCCAGAGCGCGGAGGAGAACCAGGTGTCCAGCACGTCCTCATCCTGCCTGAGGTCGCTGCCGCCGCACCGCGGGCAGGCCGTCGGGTCCTCTTCGCTCACGATGAGCCTGCCGCACTGGGCGCAGGTCCAGGCGGGGATGCGGTGGCCCCACCAGATCTGGCGGCTGATGCACCAGTCACGGATATTGTCCAGCCAGCGGTAATAGGTCTTGGCCCAGGACTCGGGCAGGATGCGCGTCAGCTCCGGCACGGCGGCGCGGGCGGCCGGGGCCATTTTGGTGGTGGCCACGAACCACTGGGTGGAGACGTGCGGTTCCACGACAGTATGGCAGCGGTAGCAGTGGCCCACGGCATGGTCCAGCTCTTCCACGTCCAGCAGGTCGCCGGCGGCCTCGATGTCGGCCACGATCTTTTCGCGGCAGGCTTCCTTGGTCAGGCCCGCATACGGCCCGGCCTCGGCCTTCATGACGCCGTTCTCGTCGATGACCTGCAAAAATTCCAGCTTGTGCGTGCGGCCCAGCGCCCAGTCGTTGTGGTCGTGGCAGGGCGTGACCTTGAGGGCGCCGGTGCCGAACTCCCGGTCCACATAGCTGTCCGCGATGATGGGGATATGGCGGCCCAGCACGGGCACGATGGCCGACTTGCCCACCAGGTGGGCGTAGCGTTCGTCCTCGGGATGCACGCAAATGGCGGTGTCGCCGGGGATGGTCTCCGGGCGGGTGGTGGCGATGACGATCTCGCCGCTGCCGTCCGCAAGGTGATAGCGCACCTTCCAGAGCTTGCCCCGGTGCGGTTCGTGCTCCACCTCGTCATCGGCCAGCGCCGTATGGCAGCGCGAGCACCAGTTGATGATGTAGTCGCCCTTATAGATCAGCCCCTCATTGAAGAGCTGCACGAAGACCTTGCGTACGGCGCGGGAAAGCCCCTCGTCCATGGTGAAGCGCAGGCGCGTCCAGTCCACGGAGGCCCCGAGGGCGCGGATCTGGTTGAGGATGCGGTGGCCGTAATCTTCCCGCCACTGCCAGACGCGTTCGATGAAGGCCTCGCGGCCGAGGTCCTGCCGGGTCTTCCCCTCCCTGGCAAGGGCGCGCTCCACCACGTTCTGGGTGGCGATGCCCGCATGGTCCGTGCCCGGGACCCAGAGGACGTTCTTCCCCTTCTGGCGGGCATGGCGGCAGAGCACGTCGATGAGCGTCTGGTTCAGGGCATGGCCGATGTGCAGCGCGCCGGTGACGTTGGGCGGCGGGATGACGATGCAATACGGATCACCCGGCGCGTCGGGGTCGGGCGTGAAGGTCTTGTTGTCCTGCCAGTGGGCGCGCCAGCGCTCTTCCACATCACGGGGCTCGTAGCCCTTGGGGAGGGTGTCAGCCATCTTGCTTTCTCCATGAAAGGCGGCAATACTGTCTTGTTATGCAGGTCACGCAACCCACGATACTCGTCCTCTGGGACGATTCCCACATCTGGGGTCTCATGGTCTGGCGCGCTCTTCGCGCGCTGGGCCTGCCCTCTCGTCTGGTCAAGGGAAAAGACATAGCTAATGGCGGCCTTTTAGGCAAGCCGCAGGAGGGCGTCGACGCCGCGCCGCTGCTCATGGCCCCGGGGGGGAACGCCCGGCTCAAGGCGCAGGCCCTGGGCGAGGCGGGCCGCGAGGCCGTGCGCCGCTGGCTGCGCGAGGGCGGGCGCTATCTGGGCTTTTGCGGCGGGGCCGGGCTGGCCCTCAGCCATGCGCGGCCAAGTGACGGCCTGCATATCTGCCCGTGGTCGCGCGGGAGCTATCCCGAACGGCAGCAGCATCTTATTTCCGGGCATGCGCTGGTGCGCGTGCGCTCCTGCCTGCCGGACGAGGACGATGCCCGCTCCGCTGTGCCGGCCGGCGCATCCGCCGTCACGGCCGCCGCTCCCGATCCCCTGCGCCCGCCGCTGGGCGACGAGGCCTGCGCGCTGGTGCCGCCCTGCTGGCGCGGCTGCACGCGGGCCGGCATGCCCGGACGCTGCGGTCGCGACCCCGCGCCGCAGGCCGCCGCGCACAGGCCCTCCCTGCCGGTCTGGTGGCCGGGCCGTTTCGCGCCCGCGCCGGGCGAAGGCGTGAGCGTGCTGGCCGGCTATCACAGCCCGGACAAGGATTTCTGGCTGGCGGACCTGCCGCTCCAGCGCATCCCGCCCCATGTGCTCGAGGCCTGGCAGGTCCTGTACGGCGTCGATCTCTCCGCGGACTTTTTGACGGATCAGCCGCTCATGGCCGCGGGCAACTATGGGCGGGGCCGCTACGTCCTCAGCTATTCGCATCTGGAGACGCCGGACAGCCCGGACGCCAACCGCTGGCTGGCGCACCTGCTGCGCGAACTGGCCGGGCGGGAGCCGCGGTCGGAAACCGTGCCCGCCTGGGACATGGATGCTCCGGCCGAGGCCGCCCACTGGCCAGCAGCCGCCCGCGCCCCCCTGCGGGAGGCGCTGCGCTGCGTCCGCGAGGTGCTCGATCTGGCGGCGGAGCATCATCTGTTCTTCCGGCGTACGCCCTGGCTCTGGGGCTGGAAGGCGGGCCTGCCCGGTGGGACCTGCAACAATCTGCATACGGCCCTCCATTCGCTGGCCTCGCTTGCGCCATCGCCGCAGGCGCTGGCCTTCTGGGAGGGATGCGGGCAGCGCCTGACGGATCTTGCGCGTCTGTTCCGGGCCGGGGCCGAAGGTTATCTGCTGGCCTGCCGTCTGGCCGAGGCCCTCGCCCCCACCGTGCCGGACGCCGTGGACAGACGCGGCCTCGACAATCAGCGGGAGGCCATCTTCGGCCATCCCATGCGGGGCGGCGGTCTCATCGAAGAGCTGCTGCTCATGGTCGAGGAACTCATCTTTCTTTCGCAGGGCGTGGAGCAGCCCGCCTTCTGAAGACGGTCGCCCCCGCCCGGATGTTGCAAGGGAGCTCAATGATGACGGATAACCTGTTGCGGCGCGGCCTTGCCCGCTACCTTGCGCCCGCCCAGCTCGCGCGACTGCGGTCCGTGCGCGTGGGCATAGCCGGCGCGGGGGGCCTGGGCTCCAATGCCGCGCTGATGCTGGCCCGCAGCGGCGTGGAGCATTTTTTGCTCATCGACGATGACGTGGTGGATGCCTCCAACCTCAACCGGCAGCAGTTCTGGCCGCGTCATGTGGGGCGGCCCAAGGTGGCCTGTCTGGCCGAGCTTTTGCGCGAGCTCAATCCGGCCGTCACGGCGGACTGCCGTCAGGAGCGGATCACGGCGGCCAGTCTGCCGTCGCTGCTGCCGGCGTGTCCGCTCTGGGTCGAGGCGCTGGACGGCGCGGCGGACAAACGGCTGCTGGTCGAGCACGCCATGCTCGGCGGTCGCCATGTGGTGAGCGCCTCCGGCATGGGCGGCTACAATGGCGCGCCCATGCAAAAGCGCGCCCTGGGCAGTCTGACCCTGGTGGGGGACTTCACCACCGACATCCTTGAGGCGCCGCCCCTGGCCCCGCGTGTGACCGAGGCCGCCGCCCTGCTGGCCGACGCGGCCCTGACCTGCATTCTTGATGTTCTGCCCGACGAGGCTTTCGGTTCCGCCGTCCGCTGAGACGGACCATGCCTTGCAAGGAGATGCCATGAGCGATGAATTTTCCCCTTCCGCCGACGGCGCGTCCCCTCTGCCCGACGGGCTTGAGGAGCTGGCCCCGGACAGTACGTTCCATTTTTCCTGCCATCCCGGCGTGCCCTGCTTCAATCGCTGTTGTCACGACCTGGCCCTGCCGCTCACCCCTTACGACGTCATGGGGTTGTGCCGCTTCCTCGGCATGGACGGCGAGAGCTTTCTGGAGCGCTACGCCACGGTGCGCACTTTCCCTGATACGGGTTTTCCCCTGCCCTTCCTCAATATGGACGATGTGGAGACGCTGCCCTGTCCCTTCGTGGGCCCGGAGGGCTGCGCGGTCTATGCCGCACGGCCCGCGGCCTGCCGCAGCTATCCGCTGGGCCGGGGCAGTCGTCTGGGCCGGCAGGGCGTGGAGGAGCGGCACTTCCTGGTGCGGGAGCCGCATTGCCGCGGCTTCGCCGGCACGCAGGAATGGACGCCGCAGCGCTGGCAGGAAGACCAGGGGCTGCCGCCTTATAATGCCTTCAATGACCGCTACATGCGGCTGATGAGCATGGTGGGCGCCACAGGCAAGCCGCTGGAACCGCAGCTGGCCACACTGGCTCTGCTCTGCCTGTATCAGCTCGACGCCTTCCGGGCGCTCATCGAGGAAAAGAAGCTCTTCGAGCATGTGGAGATCTCCCCTCAGCGGGCGGAGGATGTGCTCTTTGCTGACGAGGCCACTCTGGACTTCGGGCTGGACTGGCTGGAGCTCGTCATCTTCGGCCGCTGCCCGGGGCTGTCCGCCCGGGGGCGGTGAGCCGAGGCCCGTTGTCCGGCACAAACGGGAAAAAACTGCCTTTGGCGGGGGCGATGCCCGCGATTTTTCCGGTGAGGGAGGGGGGCAGCCGCGTCCCTCACCGGAGTTTTTCTTTTGGCATCCTTTTTGCTGCATTCTGGGCAACCGTCTTTGACTGGAAAAAACAGCCGCCCAGGCGCAAACAAAGGATGTGGATCATGGAAGTCTCCGGCATTACCGTCAGTCCCAATTATATTTTCCAGCTGCCTGAAACGGATGATGAAGGTTCGGCCCCTGCGGCCATGCGCGACGCCGTCAGCTTCTCCTCTCCGTATCTGCTCCCCGACGAGGAAGCCGACATGGTGCTGGACGACACCATCAACCTCATCGGCGCCGACTACATGGCGGCCGTTGCCGTGCACGGCGGACTCAACGAGAATCGCGTCCATCAGCTGCTCGGTCTGATGTAGAGAAGGGGCCCGCGCAGCGGCGCGGCGCCCTTTTCTTCACCGCGCTCCTCCTGTTGTCGTTTGACAGTCGCGGCAGGCCCGACGTATGGTCATGGCGCTGTTGCGCCCGGAACGGGACGGCGGCAGGACTCTACCTCAGGAGAAATCGATGCTGGATATTGATCGGCAGATGGCCGTCATCAAGCGCGGTGTGGCCGAGCTCGTCGACGAAAAAGAGCTGCGGAAGAAATTGGAACGTGGTACGCCCCTGCGGGTGAAGGTCGGCTTTGACCCCACAGCGCCTGATCTGCACTTCGGGCACACGGTGGTCATGCACAAGATGCGGCACTTTCAGGAGCTGGGGCATACCGTCATCTTCCTCATCGGGGATTTCACGGGCCGCATCGGCGACCCCTCCGGTCGTTCGGAGACGCGCCCCCCGCTGACGGAAGAGCAGGTGGCGGCCAACGCCGAGACTTACAAGAAGCAGCTCTTCAAGATCCTTGATCCCGAAAAGACGCTGGTGGAGTTCAACTCCCACTGGCTGGGCAAGATGGGCGCGGCGGACTTCATCCGCCTCTGCTCGCGCTACACCGTGGCCCGCATGATGGAACGCGACGACTTCGAGAAGCGTTACCGCGAGCAGCGCCCCATTTCCATCCACGAATTTCTCTACCCCCTCTGCCAGGGCTATGATTCCGTGGCGCTCAAGACCGATGTGGAGATGGGCGGCACGGACCAGAAGTTCAACCTGCTGGTGGGCCGCACGCTTCAGGCCCAGTACGGCATGGAGAGCCAGTGCATCCTGACGCTGCCGCTGCTGGAAGGTCTGGACGGCGTACGCAAGATGTCCAAGAGCTACGGCAACTACATCGGCATCGACGAGCCGCCGTCGGAGATGTTCGGCAAGGTCATGGCCGTTTCCGACGAGCTCATGTGGCGCTACTACGAGCTGCTGTCGTCGCTCTCCCTGGAAGAGATCGCCGCCCTCAAGGCCGATGTGGCCGAAGGCCGGGTGCATCCCAAGGCCGCCAAGGAACAGCTCGCCTGTGAGATGGTGAGCCGCTATCACAGCCCGGCGGCGGCGGAAGAGGCCCGCATGGGCTTCAATGCCGTCTTCGCCGGCGGCGGCGTGCCCGATGACGCCCCGACCCATACCTGCGCCCACGGCGAGGACAGCACCCCCCCGGCCTTCCTGGAAGCCGCCGGGCTGGTCAAGAGCCGTGGCGAGGCCAAGCGCCTCATCAAGGAAGGCGCGCTCTCCGTGGACGGCGCTCGCTGCGATGACGCCCTGTCCGCCCTTGCCCCCGGCGAGTATGTGATCAAACTCGGCAAGAAGCGCTTTCTGCGCCTGACGGTCACGGCGTAAGGCCGTCACCCGGATGAAAATCTTGCAGCGCCGCCGTCCTCGGGAGAGGGCGACGGCGCTGTTTGTCTGCTGGCGGGGCAGCGCTCGGGAGGTCGCCTTGCGGGCTTGCTGGCCGCGGCTTGTTTGCGCGCTGTCCGCTTTGCGTTTTTTTCGTCTGGCGGCGAGACGGTGCGCGTGCCGTGCGCCCCGCAAGGGCTGCGTATGTCACGGCAAGGTGAAAACGCTCCGGCATTTGCGGCGGGGCTGGCCCCTTTACGGCCGGTCAGCCGGCTCTGGCGCGCCGTTGGGGGCCTGTGCCGGTTCCGCTGCCGGCTTCGGCGCGTTTTCGCGCGGCACATCGAAGGAAAACGTCTCGTACCAGTAAAGGTGGGCGCGTTCATTGCGCCAGCTTTTGGAAGGCAGCCCGGCCTTGAGGCAGAGGTTTTCCAGATAGGCCTGTTTGTTCCAGCCCTGCTCCACGGGCACTTCCGGCAAAAAAACGCCGCTGCTGCCGTCCAGTTCCAGCAAAAGCCCGTGTCTGCCGATCTCGATCTGATCGATGGACGGGCAGGGGCTGAGCGGGCCCAGGACGGAAATATGGATGTCAATCTGTTCGAATTCCTCGGGGCGCAGCGGCGGGAAGCGCAAGTCCGCGAAGGCGGCCGCGCGGGCCATGCGCCAGACGTTGCGAAAGAGTGGCTCATGCCCGATCATAGTGCCGATGCAGCCCCGCAGACGCCCCTTGATCTTGAGCGTCACGAAGGACCCAAGCGACTTTGCCAGCGTGCTCTGGGCCAGTTTGGGCGGCAGGGCGGGGGGCTGTCTCCTGTCTTCCCCGGCAAGCTGCGTCTTGATGGCGAGCTGTGCGCACATCCCCAGTAGTCTCTGTTCAACATCCGTCAGCATGGTTGTTCTCCTTGTGCGGCGATGTCGGGAGCGGGCGGAGCTCCCGGGGGGACGCGCGGCCCGGATGGCAGGCGGAGCCTGTCGCGTCATCGGGCATTGCCCGGAGGCGGATGCTCCGGCTGGTACGCCTCTCAAAAAGAAATGCCACAACTTGCGTTGCGGCAATTCTTGTAAGAGGTCGAGAGGTCCGCGGCATTGCGGGCAATGCGCGCAGGCGGCCGACTAGTCTTCGCCTTCGGCGTGGGACTGCTTGCCGGCGCCCTTGAGACCGTACATGGTGGTGGAACCGGAGGACCAGAATTCCAGCACTTCTTCATTGACCAGCTGGGTGAGCAGCTTTTTCACTTCCCGGGGACCCTTGTCGGGGAAGAGGTCCGTGAAGTCCTTGAAGTAGAACTTGGACTTGGCGGCGGACTTGCTCTTGAGGAAGTCGATGATCACGTCTTTGTCAGCCATTTCAGTCTCCTGTCCCGGCGGCGCGCTGTGCGCCGCCGGGGTTGAATCGAACCTGGACTAGAACTTGAACTGGGTGCTCTGACGCCAGGTGTAATAGGCGGGATCGCGGAAGTCGTCGATGAGGTGGTGGGTGAACTTCAGACCGGTAAGCTTGAAGAAGGATTCCCAGCCGATGCGGTTGGCCCAGTCGCCCAGACGCTCGTACTTGTTGGCGTTGGCGGCGTAGACGTCAAGGATGTGCTTGACGGTCTTGGTAAGGGTGGGCCAGCGCGGCGGTTCGTTGGGAATGTAGCCCACGACCACCTTGGAGAACTTGGGCATGGTGATACGGTTGGACACCTTGCCGCCGACCATGATGGCAATGCCGTCGCCTTCGCCGTCGGAGATGGGCAGGGCCGGGCACATGGTGTAGCAGTTGCCGCAGTACATGCAGCGGTCCTGCTTGATGGCCACGGAGTTCACCTTTTCACCGTTGTATTCCACCTTGGTGGGACGCACGGCGGCGGTGGGGCAGGCGGCCACGGCCAGCGGGATTTCGCAGAGCTTGTCGGCCCACTGATGGTCGATCATGGGCGGCTTGCGGTGGATGCCCACAAGGCCGATGTCGGAGCAGTGCACGGCGCCGCACATGTTGATGCAGCAGGCCAGGGCGATGCGCACCGGGGCGGGCAGACGCATGTTCTTGAATTCTTCGAACACGGTGTCCATCACGCATTTCACCGGGCCGGAGGCGTCGGTGGCCGGGGTGTGGCAGTGCACCCAGCCCTGGGTGTGGACCATGTTGCTCACGCCGGCGCCGGTGCCGCCCACAGGGAACTTGTAGGAGCCGCCGGCGAACTTGCGGGAGTTCAGGTCGTCGCGCAGGGCCTTCATGGTAGCTTCGTCTTCCACCATGAATTCGATGTTGTTACGCGTGGTCCAGCGCACATAGCCGCCGCAGTATTTGTCGGCGATGTCGCAGATCTCGCGGATGTTGGTGATGGACATGGTGCGGGTGCCGCCCACGCGGACGGTGTACACCTTGTCGCCGCTTTCGGCCACATGCAGCAGCACGCCGGGCTCAAGAATTTCGTGGTAGAGCCATTTGCCGAAGTTCTTTTTGATGACCGGCGGGAAGTATTCGTCGTACTTGTGGGGGCCGATGTCGGTGATGCGGCCTTCCATCGGTTTTTCGGGATTGTACCCGGAAGAAATAAAAGCCATGTTCTTCTCCCCCTTAAACTAGCGTTGATGACGGCTGCGGTAGGCAGCAAGGTCGCGATCCCAGCCACCGGGCACTTCTTCTTCCTTGAAGAAGATGTACGGATTGGAGCGGGGTTCCTTGACGTGGTAGGCGGCGGCTTCGGTGTCGGTCACTTCCAGCAGCTTCTGGAAGGACAGGCGCTTCATGGTTTCGCCCACGCGTTCGCGGTTCTTGCCTTCTTCCATCCACCAGTCCCAGATCTTTTCGATGACTTCCTTGACGTCGTCATAGGGAGCTTCACAGGAGATGAAGGGCACGAGCAGCGAACCCATCTGGGCGCCGTCCACCACCGGGGCCTTGGCGCCCACGAGGATGCTGGCGCCGCGTTCGTCGCCGATGTGCAGGGCGCGGGGCATGGTGTTGATGCAGTGCATGCAGCGCACGCAGTCGGCGGTCTTGATGGAGAGCTTGGAGCCGTCCCAGCTCATGCACTTGGAGGGGCAGAGGTCCACGACTTCCTTCTGGATGTCGAACTTGCCCCAGTCACGACCGGAGTGAGCGCCGGCGTTGGGCTTGAATTCGCCGCCCACATAGGCTTTCACGGCGTCCTGGTCGATCTTGATGTCGTCCTTCCAGGTGCCGACCACGGCGAAGTCGGAGCGGGCCATGGCACAGACGCAGCCGTTGGGGCAGCCGTCGAATTTGAACTTGAACTTGTAGGGGAAGGCCGGGCGGTGCAGCTCGTCCTGATAGTCCATGGTGAGCTGGTAGCACATGTCCTGCGTGTTGTAGCAGGCGTATTCGCAGCGGGACTGGCCGAGACAGGCTTCGGGGGTACGCAGGTTGGAGCCGGAACCGCCGAGGTCCACGTTCATCTTGTGGGTCAGTTCGTGGAAGATTTCTTCCAGCTGCGGGGTCTGGGTGCCGAGCAGCACGATGTCGCCGGTGGAGCCGTGCATGTTGGTCAGGCCGGAACCGCGCAGATCCCAGATGTCGCACAGGTCACGCAGGAATTTGCTGTGGTAGTACTTGGCGGCGGGCTGGGCCACGCGCACGGTGTGGAAGTGGGCCACGCCGGGGAACTTTTCGGGCTGGTCGCAGTAGCGGCCGATGACGCCGCCGCCGTAACCGAACACGCCCACGATGCCGCCGTGCTTCCAGTGGGTTTCCTTTTCTTCATAGGAGAGCTCAAGAACGCCGAGCAGATCTTCGGGGCAGTCGACCGGGATCTGATAGTCGAGGCCCTTCGGATTGGCGGCGCGGTTGGCCGCTTCCTGTTTGATGTCGGACACGAAGCTCGGCCAGGGGCCGCTTTCCAGCTGGTCCAACAGGGGGGTTGCATGTTTCGCCATTGCCATACCTCCACATGGTTTTTGTGTATCACGGCGTTGCGTGATGTGCCTTCATGCGTGTGCGGAACGTGTGCTCCGAAATGGCCGCGGCAGGCCCGCGGGCGCCGATTGCCATTTTTTTCACGCCGGAATCGCCCAAGGGGAACGTGTGTCGCTCCCCCATCCGCAGCCTGTGCCGGGGAAACGGGAATGCCGGTTGCGGGCGGCATTCAGGGCAACTCTTTCTCTGCCGCCTATAACGTATTTTTTCGAGGAACACAACCGCTGACCGTGTACGACTTTTTTTTCACAAAATTTTCCGGCCCGGCGCGGGGCACACTTGGCAAGCTCCGGCCTTTGAGGCTATACATGGCCTGTCGCCGCAGCCTGCGGGCGCGCGCATCGGCAGGCCAACACCGCAACAGAGGATACCCGCATGAAGGATACGCTGGGCCTTTACTATCATCCGCAGGCCGGGAATCCCGGCGTACGCGTCTATGTGCGGCGCGAGCCGGACGGCAGCGTGGCCTTCCGTCTCTGGCGGCAGGATCTGCCCGAAGCCTGGGAGCGCCACGGCTGGGTCCCGTATGACGTGCTGGAGAGCGCGTCGCGCCTCTATCAGGCGGAGCGCAATCCCGAGGCCGATCCCCTTCGTCTCTACGACATCAGGGTGGCTGAAGCGCTGCTGCAAGAGGAAGGCCGGTGAGCGAGCGCTGGCTGCTGGTCCGCAAGGCCTATTTCGTGCGGGACCTGGTGCGGGATTTCTGCACGGTCTACCTTGGCATCGAGGAGCAGAACCGCCTGTTCACCCGGGACGGTCTGGTCTCCTACGCGGCCTTGCGGGATCTGCTGGGCGAGGTCAACCGCAAGGGCGTCTTCTGGCGGCTCAAGGATACGGCGCATCATCTTTTCCGCCAGACGGCGGAGCAGCCCGCCGATGACGCCATCCTGCTCTGGCAGTACGCGGGCAGCGCCTCTCCCAGTGGGGTGGTGGTGCAGACGCCGGTGGAGGCCCTGCTGGACTGGTGCATCGGCTATGCCTTCCACGAGTGCGCCAAGCTGCGGGAAGATGCCTTCCAGCGGCAGCACTATTCCAGCCGGCTGGCCCAGCTGGCCCGGACCCCGTCGGTGACGGGGGATCTTTACGACCCGTTGCGCGAGCTGGCTTCCCAGACGCATGAAAGTTCGGCCCGTGAGCTGCATCGCATCCTCTATGTATTGCGGCATGGTCTCTTCCTGCTGACGCGCTATCTGCAGGGGCAGGGCGGCAACCGCCATCTGGCCCGCTGGCTCGCCGTGGAGGAAGAGATCGCCCGGCGGGCCTTTGGGCAATGGTACGCGGAGCTTTTGCAGGCGCTCTACGGCGATCGGCCGCAGCGCCTGTTCCGGCTGGCGGCGGAGAACCTGCTGGATGCCGGCCGCCCGGCCGAGGCCAGGCGGCTGCTGCTGTGCGCGCAGTCGCAGCACAGACTGGACGAGGAGGGCGCATCGCTGCTGCATACGCTCGACGCCGCGGACCCCAGTCAGGAGAGCCCGGCCCCATGAGGCGCGTCCTCCACGGCATCGCCCTTTTCCTTGCCGTCGTCTGCCTCTGCCAGCTTTGCGCCTGCGGTTCCTCCTCCTGGCGCAAGGGCGGCGTGCCGGGCTCCAAGCCTTATACGGTACGCGGCAAGACCTACTATCCCCTCAAGTCCGCCCACGGTTTCGTGGAAGAGGGCGTGGCCTCCTGGTACGGGCCCGGCTTCCACGGCAAGACCACGGCCAGCGGCGAACGCTTCAATCAGTACGCTCTGACGGCGGCCCACAAGATCCTGCCGCTGGATACCAAGGTGCGCGTCACCAATCTCTCCAACGGGCGCTCCCTCATCGTCCGCATCAATGACCGCGGCCCCTTTGTGGATGACCGCGTCATCGACCTTTCCAAGGCCTGCGCCCAGCGTCTGGGCGTCATCGGCGCCGGCACCGCCCGCGTCCGCATCCAGAGCCTGAGCGGCATCCCCCAGATCAGGGAGGATGGCGATGTGGTGGGCGACTACTATGTGCAGGTGGGGGCTTTCGGCGTCAAGCAGAATGCCCAGGGGCTCATCAGCAAGCTCACCGCGGCGGGCTACGCCGGGCGGCTCATTTTCGGCAGCAACAACCTCTGGAACGTGCAGGTGGGGCCGTGGCCGGATACCGCCAAGGCCAAGGTCATGCGGGAAATGCTCAAGCGGCTGTATCCTCATGCCTTTGTGGTCGGGGGCGATAACAAGTAAGATTCCGGTGAGTCCGGCTCATCGGAGAGATGCTGAAAGGACCGTCATGCCTGTCTACTCATCGCTCTTTGTGCCGATAGACGATCTGGATGCGGCGACCCGCGAGGCGATGCTGGAAATCTTTTTGCGTCACTATGCGGAAACGGACGCCGCCACGTTCCGGAAGGACTTACGGGAAAAGAACGAAGTCCAGCTCCTCCATGCCGACGGCAGTCTGGTCGGCTTCAGCACGCTGCTGCATTATTTCTTTGACTGGCAGGGGCAACGGCGGCAGATCGTCTTTTCCGGCGATACGGTGGTCAGCCGCGAGCACTGGGGTCAGCAGCGTCTGGCGGCCGACTGGCTGGCCCACATGGGGGAAAGGCTGCGCCGACAGCCGGAGACGCCGCTTTACTGGTTTCTTATCGTCAAGGGGCATCGCACCTTCCGCTATCTGGATGTCTTTGCCCGCAGCTATTTTCCCGGCAAGGAGAACGGCGACGTCGAACTGGCCCCCCTGGCCGCGGCTCTGGCCCGGCAGCGCTTCGGCGACTGTTACGACGCGGAGCGGGGGCTGCTGATCTTTCCTCCCGGACATGGCTGTCTGGCCGCCGACATTGCCGAGCCTACCGCGGCGGAATGCCGCAAGCCTGCCGTGCAGGACTTTCTGCGGCGCAATCCTTCATACCGGCGGGGGGATGAGCTTGTCTGTCTGTGCCGCCTGCATGCCGACAATCTGCAACCGCTGGCCCGGCGCTTCTTTGCCGGGAAGCGGATATGAACTCCCCCGCCGCCTGCTGGGCGAAGCTGACGCAGCTTGCCGACGCTCTGCCGCCCGCGCCCTCATCCGAACAGTGGCTCCTGAACATGCTGGAGCGCAATGCCTCGACCGAGACAGGACGTTGTTTCGGCTTTGCCTCATTGCGTTCGGCGGCCGCCTTTCAGCGTGCCGTCCCTCCCTGCGATTACGCGGCGTTCGCCACGCGGATTGAGCGCATGGCCGACGGGGAGGAGGATGTGCTCTTTTCCGGCAGGGCCGCGGCCTTCGAGCTGACCGCGGGCAGCACGGGTCTGCACGGCGATGCCGCGGCGCAGACCGCCAAACTTGTTCCCTACAGCCGTGAGAGCCTGGACGATTTCCGGCAGGCCATGCTGCCCTGGCTGGCCTCCGTGATCCGGCAGTACGCTCCGGCCGGGCGGGCATACTGGTGCGTCAGTCCGGCCATGCGCCGCCCCTGCGCCACGCGCGGCGGCATTCCCGTGGGTGTTGCCGACGGCGCCTATCTCGGGGCGGAGGCCGTCGGCCCCATTGTGTCGCTTTCCGTTGTCCCGGCGTGGGTGACGGAGCTGGAGGACCCCGCCTGCTGGCGGCTGGCGACATTGTATCATCTCGTGCGCGCTGAGGATCTGTCCTTTCTTTTTTTGTGGAGCCCCACCTTTTTTCTGACGCTGTTGCGGCTTCTGCGCGAGGAAGGGGACAGCCTGCACACGCTGCTGCGCGAAGGGGGCACGCTAGCCGGGCGGCGGCTTTCGCCGGATAGGGACGCGGCGCGGCGGCTGGCACGGTATCTGGAACATGAAGATACCCGCGTTCTCTGGCCCGGCCCGTTGCTGATCAGCGCCTGGGCCGACGGCTGGGCCGCTCCCTTTGCCGAACAGTTGCGCGCGCTGCTGCCACAGGCGGCGTTTCAGCCCAAGGGGCTTTTGTGCACGGAAGGCGTCGTTTCGATCCCCGGGCCTGACGGTCGCGCTCGCGTGGCCGAGGGCTGCGGCTTTTTGGAATTTCTGGCCGCGGACGGACGAGCGCGTGGCGGGGGCGAGCTTGTGCCCGGAGAAAGCTACTCCGTGCTGCTGACCACAAGCGGGGGGCTGTACCGCTATCAGTGCGGGGATCACGTGCAGTGTACGGGATACGCCGGAGAGCGGCCGGTCATTCGGCTGCTGGGGCGCGAGGGCATCTGCTGCGACATGGTGGGGGAAAAGCTTGTGGATGCTTTTGTGGCAGGCTGTCTTGAAGGCATCCGCGGTTTTGCCCTGCTGCAGCCCCAGCCTGACGGACGCCCGGCCTACCGTCTTCTGCTGGACGAGCGGGAATACGGGATGCGGGAGGCGCGCTTGCTGGCCCGGCGGCTGGATGCGGCACTGGGACGCAATCCGCAGTATGCTCATGCCCGGCGGCTGGCGCAGCTTGGGCCCGTGGAGGCGCTCCCCCTTCGGGAGCCGCTGGAACAATATCTGGCCTGGGCCATTGCCGGAGGAAGCGGCCGGCAGGGGATCGTCAAGATCCCCGCCTTGTGCGCCGCCAGGGATTTTCAGCCGGCATGACGTGCGGATGTTTCCCGTCCCCGGCTCTTCATGAGCGCTTCACACCATACGGTCTGTCGTTAGGGCCTGTTAACACTATTTGCAGTTTGTTTGGGGGGAAAGGAAACCCCTCCGCCAGCGCTGGAGGGGTTTCCCTTCCCCCCAAGCCCCCCAT
>NZ_CALUYG010000002.1 GCF_944324935.1 uncultured Desulfovibrio sp.
ACGGCGGCGCAGCGGGACGACGGCCAGACTGAGCGTCTGGAGCAGGTGGAAGCGGCTCAGGGAGCCGTGCAATCCCGTCTGGACGAGCTGGCCGGACGCGTGGACGCGGCGGAAGCGGCGGCCACGGCGGCGCAGCAGGACGGCGAACTGGCGGAACGTCTGGAAAAGCTGGAAACGCAGGCCCGCAGCGTGTCCGCCCGTCTGGATGCGCTGGAAAAGCGTCTGGACGAGATGTCGCCGGCATTCAACGAGCGCATCGAAAAGGCTGCCGCCGCGGCGGCGGCCCGTATCCTGCGCGAGGAGATCGCCCGACTGCTGCAAGGCTGACCGGTTCTCTTCGGCATGCCTGCGGAAGCGTTCGCCACAGGCGGGACGTGTCGTTCCCCGTGTCGGGAGGCGCGGCGGCAGGTCCGGTGAAAGAGCATTGCGGGAGCGTCCCTTCGGGCGCTCCCTTTTTGCGGCCCGCCCGCTGCCGGCTGCATTGCTCCTTGCCAATCGCGGGCGGAGCGCATAACATATTTCCGCGTGATCGGCGCGGCATGGCCTGGTCGACGCGCAAGGGCATTTTTCAAAAAAGGGGGCGGGGGCCGGCCGTTTCCGTTCCTTTCCCGTCCGGTACGCGCACCTGCTGTGGGTCACGGCCATTCCCCAGGGACGGGTTTTGCTTTTTGAGGACAGTATGGACAAGGACAGCAAGGAAGCGTTGCAGGTCGCCAAGGAGCTGACGGCAAAATTCATCGAGACGCGTACCGTGTCGCCCGGCAATTTCGCGGAGATCTTCCCTGCCGTTTTCCGCGTGGTGCACGAGACCGTCCGCCAGTGTTCCGCCCGTCAGGAGGACGCGTGAACGTCTCCGCCCATGATGCCGCGGTGGCCGGCATGTTCGGCCGCATTGCCGGCATGTACGATGTGGGCAACCGCGTCCTGAGTTGCGGCATCGACATCCACTGGCGGCGGGTGCTGGCGGATACGGTGCGCCTCGGACCGACCCGACGGGTGCTCGATCTGGCGGCCGGCACGCTCGATGTGGCGCTGGCGGTGCGGCGTCGCTGGCCGGAAGCCATCGTGCCGGCGCTGGATTTCTGCCCGCCCATGCTGCGCCGGGGACTGCCCAAGCTGGCGCGGCGGGGAGAACGGCGCATCCTGCCCGTGGCGGCGGACGCCAAGCGTCTGCCCTTGCCGGATGCCTCCGTGGACTGCGTGACCATGGCCTTCGGCATCCGCAACATCACGCCGCGCGAGGAGGCCTTCCGGGAGATGCTGCGTGTGCTCGTGCCCGGCGGACGGGCCTGCATCCTGGAATTCGGCTCCGGGCAGGAACGCATATGGGGCGGGCTGTACAACTGGTATCTGCGCCGTCTGCTGCCGCTCATGGGACGGCTCTGCTCCGGCGACGCCGCGGCCTACAGCTATCTGTCGCAGACCATCCGGGACTTTCCCGGCGCGCGCGAGCTGGAGGAAGAGATGCGGCAGGCGGGCTTTGCACAGGCCTGGCATAAGCGGCTGACGTCCGGCATCGTCTGTCTGCACGTCGGGGAAAAGGCCGCGCGCTGAACCGTGCCGCGTTCAGCGGAACACGGCCACGAGCAGCAGGCCGAGGCCGATCCCCAGCAGGCCGTAACGGCGCAGGATCTCCGGCGATTTTTCCACGAGTTCCCGCATGACGCGACGCATCATGGCGGGGAAGAGCGCCCAGAGGACTCCTTCAAGGGCAAGGCAGAGGCCGAGGCTGCACAGGATGAGTTGCGGGGCGGTTCTCATGCCGGGATAATGACCGGCGCGGGCCATTTTGTAAAGGATGAAAACCGGCTGAGGCGGTCCATCCCTGTTTCGCCGGCGTGCCGCCCAAAGCCGGCCGCAGGCGTCCCGCAGCGTGGCTGACGACAAAAAGAGGTGATTCCCGTGCTACTGCTCTGTGCCGCGACGGCGGCGGAAATGCTGGCTGCCGTGCCTGCCGGCGGACTGTCCCATGGCGAGGCGGATTTCCCCCTGTTCAAGCCGGTCCCGCTCCGGCTGGGCAGGGAGGGCGGCGTGGCCTGCGTGACCGGCGTCGGCCCCATCAACGCCGCGCTGGGCATGGGCATCGCCCTGGCCCAGTGCGCCGCCGCGGGGCAGCAGGTGCGGGCCATCGTCAACGTGGGCCTTGCCGGTTCCTTCGATCTGGGGCGCTGGCCGCTCCGCAGCCTGCATGTGGTGCGGGAAGAGATATGGCCGGAGTACGGCTTGCATGACGGCCGGCAGGTGGTGGCGCAGGCCTTCGGCTATCCGCAGTGGAGCGACGGCCGACGGGAAGTGCGCGACCGGCTCGCGCTGGCGGCCCCGGCCGAACTGGGGCTGAGCCTGCGCGAGGCCGCGGCCTCCGCCCTGGACGCGCAGGGCGTGCGCTCGCTCACCGTGGCGGGCGTGAGTGCCAGCGTGATGCGCGTCCAGCATCTGCGGCAGCTCTACGGCGCGGCGCTGGAGAATATGGAAGGCTTTGCCGTGGCCTATGCCGCCGCCCGGGCCGGACTGCCCTGCCTGGAGATCCGCAGCGTTTCCAACAAGGTCGGGCCGCGTACCGCGGAGGAAAAGGATTTCCCCGGCGCGCTGCGGCAGCTTGGCTGCATCCTCCCCGCCCTCAACCTGGTGTAATGACATGCTATTGCTGAAAGCTCGACTGGGCAGGGAACTGCCCGCCATCAACAGTGCCCTGCGGGAAGCCGTGGACGCGCTGCATCCCTCGGTACAGCCCGTTGCCCGGCATATTTTCGATGCGGGCGGCAAACGCCTGCGTCCGCTGCTGGTCATCCTGCTTGCCCGGCTGCTGGGGCATGACGGCGCGGACATCTACCCGCTGGCCGCCAGCATGGAGATGCTGCACGCCGCGACCCTCCTGCATGACGACGTGCTGGACAATGCCGACAGCCGCCGTGGCCGGGAGGCCGCCCATGTCCGCTTCGGCGTGGCCGTCACCATCCTTGCCGGGGATGCGCTGCTGGCCTCGGCCAATGCCTGCGTGGCCCGCTATGCCGACCCGGCCCTGTGCCGCTGCTTCTCGCAGGCCACCAGCCGCACGGCGGCGGGCGAGATTCTGGAGATCGCCTCCCAGCGGCATGTGGACGTCAGCGCCGAGACGTATGCCGACATCATCCGCGGCAAGACGGCCTGGCTCATCCGCGCCTCCTGCGAGATGGGGGCCCTGCGCGCGGGCGGCAACGTGATGCAGGTGGCGGCGGCCGCCGAATACGGGGAAAATCTCGGCATGGCCTTCCAGCTTGTGGACGACGCGCTGGATTTCGCCGACAGCGGCGAGACGGGCAAGCCCACGGCCGGCGACGTGCGCGAGGGCAAGCTGACCCCGCCGCTGCGCCTCTACCGGCAATGGCTTGGCGACGAGCAGCGCGCTGCCTTCGATGCGGCCTTCGTCTGCGGCCTGCTGACCGAGGACGACGCCCGGAGCATCGCCGCCGAGGTGCGCGCGCAGGGCTTTGACCGGGCGGCCCGCGAGGAGGCCGTCGCCTATCTGGACAAGGCCCTCATGGCGCTGGACCGTCTGCCCGAAGGCAAGGAACTGGACGTGCTGCGCCAGATGGCGGAATATGTGCGCGACCGGAAAAAATAGCCATCCTGCCGGGGAACCCGGCGGCATAAACGAGGATAGTATGCTCTATCGTGTGGAAACTGGCCTGCATCCGAACCTGACCGACACGCAGGGGCGCAAGACCGCCCTGCATATCCTGAAGGCGCTGCATGTGGAACTGGCGGGTATCCGGCAGGTGAAGGTCTATACCGTTGACGGGCTTGAGGAGGCGCAGGTGCGGCGTCTGGTGGACGAAGGCATCTGGCATGACCCCATCCTGCAGGAGGCATCCCTTGAGCCGCTGCCACCGGCGGAGCCGCAGCCGCACTGGTATGTGGAAGTGGGCTTCCGCCCCGGCGTGACGGACAACGAGGCCCGTACCGCCCGCGATACGGCCGCTATGGTGCTGGGGCTGGAGCGGGAGAGCCTGCGCGTCTATACGGCGGTACAGTACCGTATCGTCTGCCTGCCGGACAAGCCGCTCGACCGCGACGCCGTGGAGCAGCTCACCCGTTCGCTGCTCTGCAACGACCTCATCCAGCGTTTCCGCGTGAAAAGCCGGGAGGAATGGCAGGCCGAGCCGGGCTTTGCGGCGCAGGCCGCGCAGGTGACGGGCCGGCCCAACGACACGGTGGAGACCATCCCCCTCTCCGGCATGGACGACGCCGCCCTGCGGCAGGCCAGTCGCGACAACACCTGGGCGCTCACTCTTGACGAGATGCACTGCATCCGGGATCAGTTCGCCCGGCCCGAGGAGAGCGAGCGTCGCAAGGCGCTCGATCTGCCCGCCGATCCCACGGACGTGGAGATGGAAGTGCTGGCGCAGACCTGGTCCGAGCACTGCAAGCACAAGATCTTTGCCTCCCGCATCCGCTATACCGATGCGGAGACCGGGCGCAGCGAGGTGGTGGACAACCTCTACAAGACCTGCATCCGCGACGCCACGGCGCTTTTGCGCAAGCGTATGGGCGAAAAAGACTACTGCAAGTCCGTCTTCAAGGACAATGCGGGGGTCATCGCCTTCATCAACGGCTACGACGCCTGCATCAAGGTGGAGACCCACAACAGCCCCTCCGCCCTCGACCCCTACGGCGGCGCGCTCACCGGCATCGTGGGCGTGAACCGCGACCCCATGGGCACGGGCATGGGCGCGGAACTGGTCTGCAATACGGACGTGTTCTGCTTCGCCTCACCCTTCCACGACAAGCCGCTGCCGCCGCGCCTGCTCCATCCGCGCCGCGTGCTGGAAGGCGTGCGCGAGGGCGTGGAACACGGCGGCAACAAGTCCGGCATCCCCACGGTCAACGGCTCCCTCGTCTTTGACGAGCGCTACCTCGGCAAACCGCTGGTCTACTGCGGCACCGTGGGCATCATCCCCACGGACATCAACGGCCGCCACGGCTGGGAAAAGCGGGCGCAGGTGGGGGACGTCATCGTGATGACCGGCGGCCGCATCGGCAAGGACGGCATCCACGGGGCCACCTTCTCCTCCGAGGAGCTCCACGAGGGCTCCCCGGCCACGGCCGTGCAGATCGGCGACCCCATCACCCAGCGCAAGATGTATGACTTCATCATGCGGGCCCGGGATCTCGGCCTGTACAACGCCATCACCGACAACGGCGCGGGCGGGCTTTCCTCCTCCGTGGGGGAAATGGCCGAAGATACGGGCGGCTGCCGCCTGGACGTCGCCCGCGCGCCGCTCAAGTACGACGGCCTGCGCCCGTGGGAGATCCTCCTCTCCGAAGCGCAGGAGCGCATGACCCTGGCCGTGCCCCCGGCCAGGCTGGAAGAATTCCTCGCCCTGGCCCGCCGTATGGACGTGGAAGCCACGGCGCTGGGCGAATTCACCGATTCCGGCTTCTTCGAGGTGCGCTTCGGCGAGCGCATCGTGGCCTCGCTGCCCATGCACTTCATGCACGACGGCGTGCCCCAGCTCCAGCTCGAGGCGGAGTGGAAGGCCCCGCAACACAGGGACATCCGCGTGGAAGTGGCCGACGCCGACGAGGGCGCCTTCCTCAAGCGCATGCTCTCCCGGCTCAACATCTGCTCCAAGGAATACATCATCCGCCAGTATGACCACGAAGTGCGCGGCGGCAGCGTCATCAAGCCCCTTGTGGGCGTGAAGCGCGACGCTCCGGCCGACGCGGGCGTGCTGCGCCCCATCCTGGAGTCGGATGCGGGGCTCGTCGTCTCGCACGGCATCTGCCCCAAGTTCAGCGATTACGATACCTACTGGATGATGGCCAACGCCATGGACGAGGCCATCCGCAACGCCGTGGCCGTGGGCGCCGATCCCGACGCGCTGGCCGGCGTGGACAACTTCTGCTGGTGCGACCCCGTGCAGAGCGAAAAGACACCGGACGGCCGCTACAAGCTGGCCCAGCTCGTGCGGGCCTGCAAGGCCCTGCGCCAGTTCTCGCTGGCCTACGGCGTGCCCTGCATCTCCGGCAAGGACTCCATGAAGAACGACTACACCGGCGGCGGCGAAAAGATCTCCATCCCGCCCACGGTGCTCTTTTCCGTGCTGGGCGTCATCGACAACGTGACCCTGACCCAGACGTCGGACTTCAAGAAGCCCGGCCACATCATCTACCTGCTGGGCGGAACCTGGCGGGAGATGGCGGGCAGCGAGGCCGCCGCCGAGCTGGGCCTTGCCGGCGGCCGCGTGCCGGAAGTGGACGTGGCCGCGGCCCTGCCGCGCTATCGCGCCCTGCATAGCCTCATGCGTCGCAAGTCCGTGAGCGCCTGCCATGACTGCTCCGACGGCGGGCTGGCCGTGGCCCTGGCCGAGATGTGCATCGGCGGCCGCCTCGGCGCGCGCGTCGATCTGGACGCCGTGCCCGCGCTGGAAGCCATGAGCCGTACTGAGCTGCTCTACAGCGAGTCCGCCAGCCGTCTGCTGGTCAGCGTGGCGCCGCAGCATGCCGCGCTCATGGACGCCCTCGGCGAATGGCAGCTCTGCCGCCGCATCGGCGAAGTGACCGACGGCCCGGCCCTCGAACTGTGCAGCGGCTCTTCCACTCTGGCCGCCGTGCCCGTGGAGGAACTGGCCACGGCCTTCAAGGTGACGCTGGACTGGTAGGCCCCCCCTTCTCCCTGATAACGGTCAACGGGATGCCCTTCGCGTGGACGAAGCGGCATCCCGTTTTTTTTTTCGGCGTGCCGGAGCGTACGGGGACGGGCCGGCGGGCAGGGGCCAGCTGGTCGTGCCCTACGCCAGAGCCGTCAGATCGTAGGCGGCATGCTCCACGATATCGGCCTCCACCAGTGCGCCGGGCTGGACGCCGGGACCGCTCACATAGGTGATCCCGTCCACTTCGGGGGCCTGGAACCAGACGCGCCCGGTATGCAGGCCCGGCCATTCCGCATGGGGCGCATCCACCAGAACTTCCATGCGCTGCCCCACCTGGCCGGCGAGCAGGCTTTCGCTGATCTCGGCCTGGATCTCCATGAGCGTATTGCGCCGGCGTTCCTTGACCTCGTCCGGGACCTGATCGGGAAGGGTCGCGGCGGGCGTGCCGTCTTCCGGCTGATAGGCGAAGACGCCGAGCTGCTGGAAGCGGGCCTCTTCCACAAAACGGCAGAGCGTCTCGAAATGCGCTTCCGTCTCGCCGGGATAGCCCACGATGAAGGTGGTGCGCAGGGCGGCCCCGGGCAGATGGTCGCGGACAATGTCCAGCACATGGCGGGGATCGCGGGCAAAGGGCCGCCCCATACGGGCCAGCACGTCGGGGTGGGCATGCTGAAGGGGAATGTCCAGATACGGGAGGAGGGGGCGTCCGGCCTCGCGCAGAAAACGCAGAAAATCCGGCGTGATGCCGGTGGGATACAGATAGAGCAGGCGCAGCCAGGCCAGTCCGTCCAGCGGCAGGAGCGCTTCCAGCAGGGAGCGCAGGTCCTGCGGCGGGGAAAAGTCGCTGCCCCAGGCGCTGCTGTCCTGCGCCACGAGCGCTATTTCGCGCACTCCCTGGGCCAGCAGGGCCCGGGCCTCCTCCTTCAGGGCGGCCGCGGGCGTGGAGCGCAGCCCGCCGCGTATGGAAGGGATGGTGCAGAAGGCGCAGGCATGGCGGCAGCCCTCGCCGATCTTGAGCCAGGCATGGGAGGGCCCGGTGGAGAGCAGGCGGCCCGGCGTCGGGGCCTCGTGCAGGGCCAGGGCCCGCGTCAGCAGGGCGGGCCACTCCGGCAGGCGGCTGGTGGGCAGCCAGAGGTCCACTTCCGGCAGTTCGGCGGCCAGTTCCTCCGCGCCGTAGCGGCCGACCATGCAGCCCCCGACGGCCAGCAGGGGCCGCCGTTTCAGGGAGCGGAGGCGTTCGATCATCTCCAGCACGTTACGGACGGATTCCCGGACGGCCGGCTCGATGAAGCCGCAAGTATTGATGAAGACCAGGCGAGCGTGGCCCGGATGGGCGACGCCGCGCACCGGCAGCCCCAGGGAGCCGAGCGTGTGCTCCGTGTCCACGCGGTTCTTGGGACAGCCGAGACTCAGGGACCAGACAGGCAGGGTGGCGGGATGCTGTTTCATGGCGACATGCTAGCCGCAGGCCGGAATTTTGTCATCCGCCATTTTTCTTGCACAGCGGCAGCGCTTGGGCTAGGGTCGGGACACGGGAAAGATCGTCTCCGGCACGTCACATGCGGCATGAGCGACCGTTCCCCTCCTCATTTCCCCGCGAAAAAGGCCGGGACGAAAGATGGCACGCCGTGCCTGATCCTGGAGAGCCCGTATGTCCGAACAGCTTGTCGCCCCTTCCGCATGCAGCCAGGCGCATGCCTGCCAGAGTAACGGGCATTTCTGCCCGTCCGTGTTGCATCTGCTGTATGAAGCCGTCCTTCTGGTGGATGTCGTGGAACAGACGGTGACCCAGGTGGAGAGCAGCGGACGCCTTGTCCTGCACCTGCCGGACGACGCCACGCCGGGCAGTCTGCTGACCACCCTGGTGGAGCCTGACGACGCCTCCCCTCTGCGGGAACTGCTGGCCCCGGAAAAATGGCGGCAATTGCAGATGGGCGGCGAGACGCGCCTGTTGCAGGCCCGCTGCCGTCTGCCTGACGGACGCGGGATGCGGATGGAATTCTTCGTCTACCCCCTGCCCGAAAGCGAAGGCGCGGGGCGCTTCCTGCTGGGCCTGCGGCAGGCGCGGCACAGTTCCCGCATCCAGGCGGAAGCCACCCTGCCGAAATGCTGCCGCTACTGTGAAGCCGTCCGCTTTCGTGCGGCGCTGGCCAGTACCCGGACGCTCGTCCTTGAATGGCGGCCGCCGCTTGAGATGACCTACGCCTCACCGGAGATCATGCGGAATTTTGCCGGGACCTATGACGGTCGGCACGTCTTCGTGGTATGGCTGGATGACGAGGTGGTGCATGCCGATGACCGGCATGTCCTGGAGGACTGTCTTCGCCGTCTGCGGCGGGGGGATGCCGGCGGGGGCGAATTCCGCCTGCGGCTCAGGGATCGGGAGAACCACTTCCTCTGGTACAAGGTGGCCTGGCTCTGTACCGGAGGCTCGGAGGCCCGCCGCTTCATCGCCACCATCAACAACGTGGACAAGGCCGTGCGCGACGAGCAGAACCTTCGCTTTCGCGATGCCTGCGACGGCCTGACGGGCATCCCCAACATGGGCACGTTCTGCGCCCTGGCCCAGGTGCTGCTGCACGAACCCGTGCCGCATGCCATCATCTGCTTCGATGTGGGCAGGTTCAAGCATTTCAACAAGAAATACAGCTATGAGGAGGGCAATCGCCTGCTGCGCGCCATTGCCTTCATCGCTTCCGGCATGTTGCAGCGGGGCGAGGTCATCGGCCATGTGGCGGTGGACATCTTCGCCGTCTGCCTGCGCGGCGGCAGGGAACGGGCCCGGCATTTCGTGGAAGGCCTGTGCGATACCCTGCATCACGGCTATTCCAGCAAGATGGACGTGCGCCTCTATTTCGGCACGCGGGTGGTGGAGCCCGGCGAGGAGGGGCAGGTCCGGCAGTTCTATGATCAGGCGCGCGAAGCCCTCAAGACCGTCAAGGGCAGCTATCTGCGCCACCATGTCTTTTATGACGCGAGCCTCGAGCATAAGCTGGACTGCGAGCAGCTTGTGGAGAGCAATATGGTCGAGGGCATCGTGCAGCATCAGTTCGTGCCCTTCTTCCAGCCGCGCGTCAGCATGTGCAGCGGCCGCATCGTGGGGGCCGAGGTGCTGGCCCGCTGGCAGCAGAGTCCCGGCGTGCAGATCTCGCCGGACAATTTCGTGCCGCTCTTCGAGCGCAACGGCTTCATCGTCCGCTTTGACCATTACATGTGGGAATGCGCCTGCCGCCAGCTTCGGGCCTGGCTGGATCAGGGGCTGACGCCGCCGCGCCTCTCGCTCAATGTTTCCCGCATCCATTTCCAGGATGCGGACATGGCGGATTTCCTGCTCGGTCTGCTGGAAAGCTATCGCGTCCCCCCCTCCCTGCTGGAGCTGGAATTGACCGAAAGCGCCTTCGTGGACAACGAGATGCACGCCTGGCCGACGATGGATCGGCTGCACAAGGCCGGCCTGACCTTTTCCATCGACGATTTCGGTACGGGCTTTTCCTCCATCACCACCCTCTGCCTGCTGCCCTTCGATGTGCTCAAGCTGGACAAGCGCCTGCTGGTCAACTGCCTGAGCAACCCGCGCCTGCGGACCCTGCTGCACCATTTGGTGCCGCTGGGGCAGGAAATGGGGATGGAAGTGGTGGCCGAAGGCGTGGAAACGGTGGAACAGGCCCGCTTCCTCATGGAATGCGGGTGCGATCAAGCACAGGGCTTCCTGTTTTCCCGTCCGCTGGGGGCCGAGGATTTTACGCGGCGCTGTCTGGAAGTGGACGGGCCATTCGCGACGCCGCTGGGGGACGAACGGCCGTCAGAGGAAGAGACGCCCCCTGCCGCGCCCCGTCCCGCCGTATGAGCGTTTTCCCGTTGAAAAAGGAAAACGCGAGGCGGCGGCAAGGCGTCGCCCGGCCCGTTCGTGGCTCAGCGCTTGTCCGACCGGGCGAATGAGCGGCGCGGCGCGCCCTTGCGCGGGGCGGCAGTCTTTCCCCGGCCTGCTCGCTCAGGACGGCGGGCTTTTCCCGGGCCTGCGCGTAGCAGCGGGCAAGGCGTTCTTCGGCGTCAAGCTGCCGCTTGCGATTCGTTTCCAGAAGGCTCTTGTGGAAGGCCATGCCCTCGGCCCAGTGGGCGTCAAGCTTTGAACGTGCTCTGTCGTCGAGCGGCTGCCTTGCTGCCACCTCCTTCACCTCGTCCAGGGTGAGGGGGCGGCCGAAATGCTGAAAACCTTTTTGGCCAACGAAGCAGATATGGTGGATGGCGGCATTGCGACCGGCCTTGTCCGGGAATCTGCCGTTGTGGTAGTTCTCAAACAAGGTGCAGGCGGCCAGATGATCGCCATATTCCACGGCCCGCCGCAACCAGCGTTCGGCCCGCGCCTTGTCGGGCCGCTTCTGGCCGAGATACTGCATGCCCGGCAGTCGGGCGAAAGCATGTTCGCTCTCGGCCAGGCGGTAGCGCCAGTGCAGGGCTTCCGGGGTCAGCTCCTCATTCTTGAGCCTGTTCTTGCGGAGGACGGGCAGCGGTTCCGGCAGGGGAGCCGGGGACGTGAAGGGCAGATCGTGGCCGATGCGGGCCAGCAGGCAGGCGACCTCCATGCCGCCGGCATGGCCTGCGGCGGCGCTGCGCCGAAGATGTTCGACGGCCCGCCGCCAGGCGTCCGGCGTCACGACCTCGACGTCGGCGGCCAAGGCTTCGTACAGATAAGGATAGCTCAGGCCAGGGAGGAACTGTCCCTCGCTCTCGTCCATCAGGTTGAGGAAGCCGTTCTGCCAGAAGTCCGCCTCATCGTCGGGCAGAACCTCAGGGAAAAGGCGGCAGAGGGCTGCCGTCAGGGCCGCGGCATAGACGTTTTTTTGCTGGCAGGCAGCCTGGATCCAGCGTTCTCCGGCCCCGACGACCGTGGTGCCGCGCATGAAAGCACCCTGCTTCCAGGTTTTTTCCAATCCTCTGCGCCTGCGCGGCAGCGCGCCAAGCTCCTTGCGGAGCATTTGTCCTCGTCCCGCGTATGGGCGAAAGCGGGGAGTTCGACCGTGCCTCTCTCGAAGGGCCTTCCCAGCATCGCTTCCTCCTCCTCCTCTTTCTCCCTCATGACAAGGTGGAAGCCGGCGTACAGGGCGATGAGCAGTGGGAAACCGAGATAAAATCCTATCATGTCCGACCACCCGTGCCGAAAAGGCAGTGCAGGCGGGCTTTGCGGCCCCGGGGCATTTTCCGTGCGAAGCGCTTCGCGTTCCACGCCAGACGGTCTGCCGCTCCACGGAAAAACGCGGCGCCCCCGCTCTCATTGGGCCGGGCGGCGCTGTGCCGCCGCCTCGCATTTCACCTTTTTCAAAGATGAAACGCTCTAAAAGGGCAGCCGCAACAGACGGATGCTCTCCGGCTGGATGATGAGCAGCCGTTCCCTGCTGACCTGTGCGGCGTCGATGACGAAGGTCCCCCGGCGGATGTGGAGGATGGCCTCGGCTTCGTGGCTGCAGTCGAAGAGGTGCAGAACCTCTTCATCCATCCTGTCGATGACCGTCCAGTGGCGGTTGACGGCCGGGCCGTCGGCGGTGAGATGACGCAGGAAGCGCAGGATCACCGCCCGCTTGCGGTCCGCGGCCAGCCAGCGCCGGCAGACCTCCCAGACGGCATCGGGGCCGGGCCTGTCCCGTTCGCTGAAGGGGGCCTCCACCCCCAGCGGGAAGGCCCGCTGCTGGGCGCGCAGCATGCCGTCCACCAGTTCGATGTAATTGGTGTCCTGATCCAGCACGGCGCGCAGGGCCTCGGGCCGGGCCGCCAGTGCCATGAGCGTATCGTTGAGGATTTCCCGCGCCTTGAGCGTGCGTATGCCGTGCGTCAGGCGCAGGGCGTTCAGGACGGCATAGATGGCGCAGAAGGTATCCAGCTTCCCCTGATAGAACGGTTTGAGCATACGGCCTCCCGCCCTGTTATGCCCGCATGGCGGCGGCGGGTCAATGCGTCAGGGGGCGTTCCGGCGCGACAGGCGAAAAGAAGGCTTTACAAGGCGTCGCTCGGCGGGTATAAAAGACTTCCCGTTAATAATATCACAAAACCTTGATATGCAGATATTGACCTCACCTCAGGATATGGCGGCCCTCTGCCGCCAATGGCACAAGGACGGCGAGCATATCGCCCTCGTCCCGACCATGGGGTATTACCATGCCGGGCATGAATCCCTCATGGCGCGGGGGCGTGCGCTTGGCAGCAAGCTGGTGGTCAGCCTCTTCGTCAATCCGACCCAGTTCGGCCCCAATGAGGACCTGGCCGCCTATCCGCGTGATCACGAGCGGGACGCGGCCATAGCCCGCAAGCAGGGCGCGGATGTGCTCTTCATCCCCGAAGAGGGCGGCATGTATGCGCCGGACCACGCCACCTGGGTGGAAGTGCCGGACATGGCTCGCGGCCTGTGCGGGGCCAGCCGCCCCATCCATTTTCGCGGCGTCTGCACGGTGGTGATGAAGCTCTTCTGGCTGGTGCAGCCGGACGTGGCCGTGTTCGGCCAGAAGGACTGGCAGCAGCAGGCCATCATTCGCCGCATGGTGCGTGACCTGAACGTGCCGGTACGGATCGAGACGCAGCCCACCGTACGCGAGGCCGACGGGCTGGCCATGTCCTCCCGCAACGTCTACATGACCGAAGCCGAGCGCGCGCAGGCCCCGCAGCTGCGCCGGGGCCTGGAGCTGGCCCGGCGTCTGGCGCGGCAGGGCGAGACCAGCGCCGCGCGCCTGCGGGATGCCGTGCTGTTGTACTGGGCCGAGCATCTGCCGCTGGGCCGCCTCGACTACCTGAGCGTGGCGGATGCCGACTCGCTGGAACCGCTGGAGACGCTCAACGGCCGCGGGCTCATGGCCTGCGCCGTGCACATGGGCAAGGCCCGTCTTATCGACAACATCCTTTTGCAAGACTAATCCCGCCCACAAGGAGAAAACAATGCAGACCAAGGGCAAATACTTCTTCACCTCCGAATCCGTCACCGAAGGCCATCCCGACAAGGTGGCCGACCAGATCTCCGATGCCGTGCTGGATACCCTTCTGGCGCAGGACCCCGACGCGCATGTGGCCTGCGAAACGCTGGTGACCACCGGCATGGCCGTCATCGCCGGCGAGATCTCCACCAAGGGATATGCCGACCTGCCGCATGTGGTGCGCGAAACCATCCGCAAGATCGGCTATACCAGCTCGGACATGGGCTTCGATGCCGACACCTGCGCCGTGCTGTCCTCCATCGACCATCAGTCCCCGGACATCGCACAGGGCGTCACGCGCTCCGCTCCCGAAGAGCAGGGCGCGGGCGACCAGGGCATGATGTTCGGCTTTGCCTGCTCCGAAACGCCCACTCTCATGCCGGCCCCCATCTTCTGGGCGCACCAGCTCTCGCAGCAGCTCACCCGCGTGCGCAAGGACGGCACCGTGCCCTTCTTCCGTCCTGACGGCAAGACGCAGGTCTCCTTCGAATATCAGGACGGCAAGCCCGTACGCATCAACAATGTGGTGGTGTCCACCCAGCACGCGGCCAGCGCCTCCCAGGACGACATCATCGAGGCCGTGAAAAAGCACGTCATCCGTCCGGTGCTGGAACCCTCCGGCTACTTCGACGAGAAGGATTGCGAGATCTTCATCAACACCACCGGTCGTTTCGTGGTGGGCGGCCCCATGGGCGACTGCGGCCTGACCGGCCGCAAGATCATCCAGGATACCTACGGCGGCAGCGGCCATCACGGCGGCGGCGCTTTCTCCGGCAAGGACGCCTCCAAGGTGGACCGCTCCGGCGCGTACATGGCCCGCTACATCGCCAAGAACGTGGTGGCCGCCGGTCTGGCCCCGGTCTGCGAAGTGCAGATCGCCTATTGCATCGGCGTGGCTGACCCGGTGAGCGTGCTCGTCTCCTCCCAGGGCAGCGGCGATGTGCCGGATGAAGTGCTGACCAGGGCCGTGCGCGAAGTCTTCGATATGCGCCCCTACTTCATCACCAAGCGCCTCGACCTCAAGCGGCCCATTTTCTCCAAGACGGCCTGCTACGGTCACTTCGGGCGTGAACTGCCCGAATTCACCTGGGAAAAGACCGACGCCGTCGCCGATCTGCGTACGGCCGCCAAGGTCTAGCCCCTGCCGTCTCACTGATGCGAGAGCCTCGTCCCTTCCGGGGGCGGGGCTCTTTTGGCAATGGCCCGGCGTGCGAGCGCGGGCCTTGCGGGAGGATCTCCATGCCGGCATCCGCCGTCCCTCTGTCCCCGTCCCGTCCCAGCCTGCTGGATACCCTGGCCCATGCCGCCGTGGAGCGTGCCTGCACCGCCTTTCGACAGGAAGCCGGTAACGAGGCCGGGCCTCCCGTGCTGGTGGACGCCACCCTCGGCAATGGCCATGACGCCGCTTTCCTGCTGTCCTGCGCGCCGCCCGGCGCGCTTGTGCTGGGCGTGGACGTCCAGCCCCGGGCCGTGCAGGCGGCGGCGGAACGCCTGCGCGCGACCTGTGACGCCCGCCCGGATTGCCGGGTGCAAATTTTTTGCCGCGGCCATGAGGAATTGCCGGAGATCTGGGCGGCATTGCCCCCGGAGGAGAGAGAACGGCCGCTGCTGGCCGCGGTTTTCAATCTTGGCTGGCTGCCCGGCGGGGACAAATCCTGCCTGACGCGGGCGGACAGCACCCTGGTGGCGCTGGACTTCCTGCTGAAACGGCTCATGCCGCGAGGGTGTCTCTGCGTCCATTGCTATACGGGCAATGACGGCGGCCCGGAAGAGGAGAAGGCCGTGCTGCGCCGTGCCGCCGTCCTGCCGCCGCGCCGCTGGCGGGTCATCCGCTGCGCGGACGCCAACCGCGAGCCGGCCGGCGGCCGGGCGGAGAGCCTCATCCTCATGGAGCGTCTGCCGGTCTCCCGGCGAAAAGGCTGACGGGCGTCCGTGCCGGGGCCCGGCCCGGCTTGCGGTTTAAAAATTTTTCTAGAGTTTTGTGTGAAAACGCGATGGGCTGCATCTGAGTAAAAAAAATTGTACGGAAAAATTCTGAAAAGTTTTTAGATAAGCAAGATAAATGCGTATGTTACAGATTTGTCAATCGGAAGATTCTCTATGGCATGGCATTTGCTAGAGAGTAAGTACCTTCCTTTCTTCAACTGACAGTTCTCCAACCGGCCTGCCACCCCAGCAGGCCGTTTTCCTTTTGCGCGGGGCAGTGGCGTCCCGGGAAGCGGAGGCAGCGTGACGACGGATGAGCGGGCAAAAAGGCCGGATGTGCGGCAGGTGTGCGATTTCCTCCAGACGTTCTGTGCCGTCATGCTGGCGGACGGCGCGCAGACCCTGCGGGTGGAGCGCAACGCGCGCCGTATCGGCATGGCCTGCGGCATGGCGGTGGAGCTGGCCATGTTTTCGCGGCATATCATGCTGACGGTGCGTGAGGGCGAAGACGGCGAAAGCCGTACCGTCGTCCGCTCCGTCCCGGCCGGCGGCCCCAATTTCCTGCGCGTGCAGGCGCTCAATGCGCTGGGCTGGCGCATGGTCAATGAGCATCTGCCGCTTGAGGACGCCTGGCGGGAGATGGAGCATATCCTGGCGCTGCCCTCCGTGCCGCCGCTGCGGCTCTGCCTGCTCGTGGCCTGCGCCAATGCCGCGTTCTGCCGCCTGTTCGAAGGGGATGTCGTGGCCATGCTGCTGGTGTTCGTGGCGACGCTGGTCGGCTTCAGGGTGCGGCAGGCGCTGGGCGGCATGGGCATGAATCCCAAGATCGTTTACCTCTTTGCCGCCTTCTGCGCCTCGCTGACGGCCTCCTGCGGCGTCATCTGGCAGTGGGGCACGACGCCGCAGACGGCGCTGGGGGTCAGCGTGCTCTTCCTCATCCCCGGCATCCCGCTCATCAACGCCGTCCAGGACGTCCTCGACGGCCATGTGCTGATGGGCATCACCCGCGCCGTCCAGGCGGGCATGCTCATTGCCGCCATCGCGCTGGGCCTGTCGCTGACCATGCTGCTGGTGGAAGGAGCGGGCGTATGAACGATGTGCTGACGCTGGCCGCCGAGGCCGTGGCCGACGGCCTGTTCGCCGTGGTGGCCTGCATAGGCTTTGCCCTCATCTCCAATGCGCCGCGACCGGTCTGTCTGGTGGCGGGCGTGCTGGCGGGGCTTGGGCACATGACACGCTTCGTGCTGCTGCACGCGGGCATGGGCATCACCTCGGCCTCGCTCTGCGGGGCGACGCTGGTGTCCTTTTGCAGCATGGCCTGTGCGCGGCGCTGGCATACGCCGGCGGAGTTCTACGCCTTCCCGGCCCTGCTGCCCATGATCCCGGGCATGTACGCTTACCGTACCATCCTGGCGACCATGCATTTCCTGTCCGCCACGGAAGCGGTCGACCGAGAGACGCTGCTCGTGGACATCGCCTACAATGCGCTGACCACCTGCAGCGTCATGGGGGCGCTGGTCATCGGGGCCATCGTGCCGCTGTTCGCCCTGCATGGCGAGTCGCCGCTCACGCGCTGGTACCGTCGCGCCACCGGCGCGGAGAAGCGCGGGGGCGGGCATGAGGCCCCGCCGCGACAGGGCTGAGGACCCGCGGCATACGGCCGGACAGGGCTCGCGCATCCGTTTTTGCCTTTTGCCGACGCCTGTGCTACTGCCTGAGCGGCAAACGCGGCAGCCGCGGCACAGACGTCCCGGCGGGCGTTCCCTTCCCGCCGCGGGATGGACCAGCCGTCAGCCGCCGCCAGATTCTTTCCCGGAGGACCTCCATGCCCCTGCCAGCTTTCCTCGCATCCGAATACGCGCCGGTCGCGCCGCAGGCCGCCGCCTTCCACATCATCCCTGTGCCGCTGGAACAGAGCGTCTCCTACGGGAGCGGCACGGCTCGCGGCCCGCGGGCCATCCTGGAAGCCTCCCAGCAGCTCGAAGCCTGGGACGGCCGCAGCGCTCCCGGCGAGGCGGGCCTCCACACCGCGCCGCTCATCCCCTGCGACGGCCCGGTGGAAACGGTGCTGGAGCGCATAGAGGCCGCCGTGCGTGAGGCGCTTGCCTGCCGGGCCTGCCCGGTGCTGCTGGGCGGCGAACATACGGTGACGCTGGGGGCCCTGCGGGCGCTGGCCGCCGGCGGAGAGCCCTTTGGCGTCGTGCAGTTCGACGCGCACGCCGATCTTCGCTCCAGCTATGAGGGGTCCATCTACTCGCATGCCTGCGTCATGCACCGGGCCGTGGCGGACCTGGGCCTGCCGCTGGCCCAGTTCGCCGTGCGGGACATGAGCCGTGAGGAGGGCGCCGTCCGGGAGCGGTACGGGGTCATCCGCCACGATGCGGACACGCTGGCCCGGCAGGGACTGCCGGACAGCCCGCTGCCGGACGACTTCCCGCGCCGGATATATATTTCCTTTGACGTGGACGGCTTCGATGCCTCGCTCATGCCCGCCACGGGGACGCCGTCCCCCGGCGGCCTGTTCTGGCATCAGGCCATGCAGCTGCTGGAAGCCTGCCTGCGCGGGCGGGAAGCGGTGGGCATGGACGTGGTGGAGCTGGCCCCCATCCCCGGTCTGCACCATGCGGACTTCACCGCCGCCAAGCTCGTGCATGCCCTCATGGGCTTTGCCCAGCGGGCGGCGAGCGGAACGGACGCTCCTGGAAGGAGGAAATAGCATGAAGGAAACCGCCGTGACCTTTCGCGCCGCCAAGGGGCAGCGCAAATTGTCCATGCTGACGGCCTACGACTACACCACGGCCCGGCTCATGGAGCAAAGCGGTGTGGACGCCCTGCTGGTGGGCGATTCGCTGGGCATGGTGATGCTCGGGCATGCGGATACGCTCAGCGTGACGATGGAGGACATGATCCGCCATTGCGCCGCCGTGGCGCGCGGCTGTCAGCGGCCCCTGCTGGTCTGCGACATGCCCTTTATGAGCTATCAGCTCTCGGCGGAGCAGGCCTGCGCCAATGCCGGACGGCTGGTCAAGGAAGGCCGGGCGCAGGCCGTCAAGCTGGAGGGCGGCGCGGAATTCACCGAGCATGTCCGGGCCATCGTGCGCGCTTCCATCCCGGTCATGGGGCATATCGGTCTGACGCCGCAGTCCGTGCATGCGCTCGGCGGCTTCAAGGTGCAGGGCAAGGTCCCGGAAGCGGCCCAGAAGCTGCTGGACGACGCCCGCGCTCTGGAAGTGGCCGGGGCCTTTGCCCTGGTGCTGGAGTGCGTGCCCGCGCCGCTGGCCCGGCGCATCAGCTCGGCCGTGACCATCCCCACCATCGGCATCGGGGCGGGGCCGGATTGCGACGGACAGGTGCTGGTCTGGCAGGACATGCTGGGCATGGTGGACGGCATGGCCCCCAAATTCGTGCGCCACTTCGCCGAATGCGGAACGGACATGCGCGCCGCCTTTGCCGCTTATGTGCAGGCCGTGCAGGAGGGCAGCTTTCCGGCCGAGGAGCATTGCTTCAGCATGGATGAGGAGATGCTCGGCAAGCTGTACTGAGGCATTTTCGTACGGCGGGGCGTGCCGGCCGGGCCTTGCCCGTGCCGGCCGCCCGTCTTCAGGCCGGCGAGCCCTCATCGTCGGCGAGCTCCCGGCACGCCGCCGCCAGCCAGCACAGACCCGGCCAGAGGCTGGCCTCGTCAAGGTCGAAGTCCGGGGCATGGTGGCCCGCCTTCAGGTCGCTGCCAAGGATGGCGTAGGCGGCCCTGCCGCCGGCAGCCTGCACGGCGCGCATGAAGGCGGCGGCATCATCGCTGGCCCCCATGACGGCCTGTTCCTTCACCTGCGCAAAAAGCGGACGGCCCTGCTCCGTCCGCAGGGAACGGGCCAGCGCGGCCAGCCGGGCCGCAAGATCGGCATCGCTGTCCGCCGCCGGAGCTTCCCCCACCACTGAGATGCGGCAGGCGAGGCCGTACATGGCGGCAGCGCCTTCCAGGACGGCGCGGGCACGCGCAAAGAGATCCCCGGCCATATCGCCGCTGGCGGCGCGGGTCTCGCCGCGCAGCAGGGCCGTTTCCGCCACCACGTTGCGCGCGCCGCCGCCGCGCAGTTCCCCCACATGGATGCGGCTCTCCCCGTCGCCGTAGCGCGGCAGATCATGCAGGCCGAGCAGGGCCGTGGCCGCTCCCTTGAGGGCATCGCGGCCCTCCTGCGGGGCCTTGGCCGCATGGGCGGCCCGACCGGTAAAGAGCGCATCGAACTTGGTGCTGGCCAGAAGTCCCGACGCTCCGGTGACCAGCGTGCCCGTGGGCTGTCCCAGGCCCACATGCACGGCCAGGAAGCAGGGGGCGTCCCGTACCTGATCCAGCATGGCGGCCGCTCCGCGCACGCCCTCTTCCGCCGGCTGGAACAGCAGGCGGACACGCCGCCGCAGCGGCGGCCCCGACTGGAGCAGGGCGGCAAGGCCCAGTCCGAGAGCGGCATGGGCATCATGGCCGCAGGCGTGGCACTGCCCGGCATGGCGCGAGGCATAGCCGTTCGCGGCCGGGGCGTGCTCCGGGGCATGGCTTTCCGTCAGCGGCAGGGCATCCAGATCGAAGCGCACGGCAAGGACGAGCGGAGCGGCCTGCGGGCCCATGTCCGTCACGACGCCGGTACAGTCGCCCATGCGGCGCAGCAGTTCTTCGTCCGCGCCTTCGTCGCGGGCACGGCGTCGTGCTGCCGTAAGGCGCTGCGGATCGGGCAGGCCCATACGGGCCCCCGGGTCGATGACCTCCCTGCCGACGCGCGGGGAGAGACCCAGATTCTGCAAAATGCCGGCAATATGCGCCGTGGTCCAGAATTCCGTCCAGCCTTCCTCGGCGTGGGCATGCAGTTCCCGTCGCCAGCGCGACAGGGCGCGGCGTATGGCCGGTGCGTCCATGCGATCCTCTTCTGTGGGGTAACGTTGCGGCGGCCGTGCCGCAGGCCCGAAGGCGGACGGCATACCGGCCTGAACGGGGGGAGCCTTGTTGCGGCTCCCCCCGGCAGGCGGATCATCCGTGAAGCGGGGCCGGCATCAGGCCCAGATGAGGTGCAGGATCAGATAGGACAGGCAGCCGATGACCGAGGCGGCGGGCAGGGTCAGCACCCAGGCGATGACGAGCTGGCCTGCCACGTTCCAGCGCACGGCGCTCAGGCGCTTGGTGGAGCCGACGCCGAAGATGCAGGCGGAGATGGTGTGCGTGGTGCTCACCGGCGCGCCGACCAGGGACGCGCCCGCAATGACGATGGAGGCCGACGTCTCGGCGGCAAAGCCGTGCACGGGCTCCAGCTTGAAGATGCGATGGCCCATGGTCTTGACGATCTTCCAGCCGCCGATGGCCGTGCCGAGCGCCATGGCGCCCGCGCAGCTCAGCTTGACCCAGAGCGGCACATGCTCCGTGCTGTCGGCAAAGCCGAAGATCATAAGCGCGAGCGTGATGATGCCCATGGTCTTCTGGGCGTCATTGAGGCCGTGGCTGGTGGCCATGAAGCCGGCGGAGAGCAGCTGGAGCTTGCGGAAGGCCCGGTTGACCTTGCTGCGTTGTATGGGCGCGCAGACCCAGAAGATGATCCACATGAGCAGGAAGCCCACGGCATAGCCCGACAGGGGCGAGATGACGAGCGGCAGCAGCACCTTGCTCATGATGCCGTAGAGGTTGAGGCCGGCCATGCCGCTGTGGGCGACGGCCGCTCCGATGAGCCCGCCGATGAGCGCATGCGACGACGAGGAGGGAATGCCGAAATACCAGGTGATGCAGTTCCAGCCGATGGCCCCGACCAGGGCGGCCAGCACCAGCACATGGCTGCCTTCCACCACTTCGGGCAGTACGATGCCGCTGCCCAGGGTCTTGGCCACTTCCGTGCCCAGCAGCGCGCCCACCAGGTTGAGCGTGGCCGCACAGCCCACGGCCAGCCGCGGCGTGACCACCTTGGTGGAGACCACGGTGGCGATGGCGTTGGCGCAGTCGTGCGCGCCGTTGGTGAAGTCGAAGACCAGGGCGACCAGCACGATCAGCGCAAGGAGGAGGGGGATCTCAAACATTTTTCAATACCGCTTCCTCAAGGGTTTCGGCAAGGCTGTTGACGTTTTCCAGCAGCATGCTGATACGGTCATACGCCTGACTCCACTTGAGCATATCCATGATGGCGGCGGGGGTGATCTCCCCCTGGGGGTCCATGAGCTCCGCCAGTCCCACGGCCAGCAGCATGTCGCATTCGTCGCGCAGGGTGCGGAAGGCGTGGGTCTTGTGGCAGTCCGTGCGGTGCGTGAGCCCGTCCAGCATGAGCTGGGTAAGATCCAGCATGGCGCTGATGGTGCGGGCCATCTGCACCATGGGGAAGCGCATCTGGGAAAATTCGAAGATATGCAGGCGGGTGGTGAGGGTGTGGATGCAGTCCATGGTCTCCTCCTGCATCTGATTGATGCGGAGGATGTCTTCGCGGTCGATGGGGGTGATGAAGGTTTGCGAGAGATCGCGGATGATCTTGACGTGCAGCACGTCCCCCTGTTCTTCCAGCAAGGAGATCTGTTTGTGGGCGTCGTCCACGGCGGCAAGGTTTTCCATCATGCCCACGAGATGGTGGACCATGTGGCGGAGCAGGGTGTTCTGCTCCATGAGCATTTCAAAAAAGGGGGCCGACTTGGGTAGCAGGGATGCGAACATGCCGTCTCCTCAAAAAAGGTGGCGGAAAAAGGGGTGAAGACTCAGGCGCGCTCCCAGGCGGGAGCGCCGGCCGCAGAGCCGCGTTCCGTGGGAGACATAGTACCGTAACGGCTGTGCGTTTCAAGCCATTTTCGGAAATGATTTCCCAGAAAGGGCATCTGCTGCCAGGCCGGCAGGCACAGCCACCGGCCGCCGGGGCCGGCGAGGCAGGCATGGTGCAGCAGGAAGCGTTCCGCCCCGGACGGCTGGTCGTCGCCCGGCGTCCCATAGCGGCTGTCGCCGCACAGCGGCAGGCCGAGACTCGCCGCGTGGGCCCGGATCTGATGGCGGGCCCCGCAGCGGATGACGCAGGCCGCCAGCGTGACGGCCCGCCGTGCCGGCGGCAGGCCGTTGGCCGCCAGGACGGCGGCCGCCGCGTCGCCGTGCAGCGCATGCAGCGGGTAAAAGCGGGTTTGGCGCAGCGGCGGGGCCGCCCTGTCCAGCACCCGGCTGCTGCGCCGGTTGTTCACGTCCAGGGCCCGGTTCGCCGTCAGCGGCGCGGCAAGCTCGCCGCACAGCAGGGCCAGGTAGCATTTGCTCCAGCATCCGTCCGCCTCCTCCGCGCGGAAGCGGCGGGCCGCCTCCGCGGAAAGGGCCGCGCAGACGATGCCGGAAGTGCCCCTGTCCAGCCGCTGGAGGAAATGCAGGGGCGCAGGCCGGGCCGTTGCGTCCCAGAGCGCTTGCGCCGCGGCTTCCAGGGTCGGGGCCGGGCGTCCGGCAAGGGGGCTGCTGTGCAGTCCCGCCGGTTTGGCAAAGGCCACATAGTCGCCGTGCCGGGCCAGCAGGACGACGTCGGCCGTGGCGTCCGCCGGCTGTCCGGCGGCGGGCAGTTCGATGGTCTGCCCCGCGCGCAGCCGCTGCGCCGCCGTGGCGGGCGTGCCGTCCACCTGTATGCCGCCGTCGGCGATCAGGCGGCGGGCGGCGCGCAGGCTCAGGCCGCATGTCGCCATGAGGGCGCGGTCCAGCCGCTCGCCATGCCGGGCGGCGTCCACCGGTACGCACGTCGTCCGCATTCTGGGCGGCATGCTCATGCTCTCCCCTGGCGGCAGAGCCCGCAGAGCAGGCGCGCCACCTTCTCGGGATCGTGGCGCTCGGGCAGATCGGGGCGCACCATATCCACATCCAGCACGCGCACGCCCAGATCCGCCAGCGCGGTGGTATCGCAGCCGCCCTCGTAGACGCCGCGCTGCCTGTCCACGACGACCCATTGCAACAGCTCCTGTGGGCGCGCATCGGGGCAGTCGGCCCGCAGGGCGTCCAGGATCATGCGGGTCTGCCCCAGGATGGACAGGCCGCAGACTTCCTTGTCCTGTCCCGAATTGGGCAGGAAGACCTTGGGACAGTCGGCTGCCCGTACGGCCCGTCCCACGCCCGCCGGCAGCAGATTGGCCAGCACGCTGGTGTAGAAACTGCCCATCGGGTAGCAGATGAGTCCGGCGCTTTGCAGATAGGTTGCCGCCGTACGGGTGATGGCCGGACGACAGGGGGTCATGTCGTGGAAGGGGCGGTCCGGCTCGTGAACGGTGAGGAAGAGACGGCGGATGTGCTGCCCCAGGTGGCCGAAATGATGCTGGCCCACCACCCGGCTGCCGTCGTCCAGCAGGGCCGCAAGGTGCAGGTTCTCTTCCACGATGGGGGTGACGACGCCGCGCGCCTGCAGGAGTCGTGAAAAAAAGGCCAGCACGGGCCCGAAATCGCGTCGGTGCTCCAGATAGCCTCCGGCCAGCATGAGGTTGCCGAGGCTTGCGTAGCGCGCGTCGAAATGCGGGGGCATGCGGCGCAGGAAAAAGGAGAGATACAGCCGCATGGCGGCCGCGAGGACCTCCGGCAATTCGCGCCAGCAGGGATGGAGGCTTTCGCCGAGGCCGCGCAGCGTGCGGCGCAGCTCGTCGGGGTCGCCGTCTTCGGGCAGGCGGTGTTCCCAGAGTTCCAGCACGGCGGGCGGGATGATGTCGCGGTCGGCCAGGGCCGCCAGCCGGTTACGGATGTCGCCCACGGCGGGCATGGCGAAGGCCCGGCGCAGACTGGCCGTGCTGCCGCCGGAATCAAAGGGCGTCACCAGATGGACGGAATGATGCGTCAGGCGGGTAAGGCTGCGGCTGACCTCCCGCAGGGCCGTACCGCCGGTGAAGAAGACCAGACGAGGACCGAGCGCCGGGGGAGGCGGCGTCCTCATGGCAGTTGCCCCGCAAGGCCCAGTTCGCACATCTTGAGGAAGATGGCCCGTCCCACCCAGGCATCGGTGGCGGCGTAGAGAATCTGGCGTTGCGTCAATTCGGGCAGGCCCCAGTTGGAGCACTGCGGTCCCTTGGAGATGCGCCAGCCGAAAAGATGCGCCGTCAGGGAGCGCAGCCCCTGGCTGCACATGCGGTTGGCCCGGGCCATCTGGCCCAGGTCCACACAGCCGGCGGGAGTGAAGGGATGGATCTTGCCGAGCTCCCGCATGTCGTCGCCGATGCCCACGCCGACCTTGAGATAGCGGCTGTCGGCCAGCAGATCGGCAAGATAGTCGCCGAAGGGCAGCCAGCCGAGCTGGACGAGGTAGACGGCATCGGCCGTGGCGAGCTGGACGAGGGAGGGCTGGTTGACGCGGCCCTTGCGGAAGGTGGGCCGGGTCTCCGTGTCAAAACCGATGACCCGTTCGTCGAGGAGCTGGGGCAGGGCGTTGCGCCAGTCCGCGGGCGTGCGGACAAGGTAGATGGGCCCTTCATAGTGCCGCAGGGGCAGGGCGTTGATCTCTTCGCTGCTCAGGCGGCGGCGCAACTCTTCCAGATTCATGAAACGGTTCCCGGGGAGGCAGGGGCGCTGGCCCGATGCCGCTTATTTGCCGATGCAAAACTGTTCGAAAATGCTGTTCAGCACCTCTTCGGTACTGTTGCTGCCGGTGACTTCATCCAGACAGGCCGTGGCCGCATCCAGGCGCACGGCACAGCAGTCGTAGGGAGTTTGGGCCAGGATGTCCGCATGGAGGGCATCCAGCTCCTCCCCGGCCCGCTCCAGGGCGAGGGCCTGCCGGGCATTGGGAGCCAGCCCGTCCTCGGGGGGCGTTTCCGCCGCTCCGGCCAGGATGCCGGCGCGGAGCAGGGCGGCCAGCTCATCGAGTCCGGCCCCGCTGCGGGCGCAGAGCCGCAGGGCGGGGATATCTCCGGCCCAGCGCGGCGGGAAGACGGCGGGGTCGCAGAGATCCGCCTTGTTCCAGACCAGCAGGACAGGGATGTCGCCGGCCGTGGCCAGCACTTCGGCGGCGGCCGGTTCGGGACAGACATCCGCCGCCGCGCCGGCCTCGCCCAGTGCGCCGCCGTCCACCACGAGCAGGATGGCGTCCGCCTGCGCCAGCTTTTCCCGGCTCAGGGCGATGCCCAGATGTTCCACATCTTCCGCCGTTTCGCGCAGCCCGGCGGTGTCCACCAGGCGGATGGGCAGGCCGTCGAGGTCGCAGCCTTCCTCGATGAAATCCCGCGTCGTGCCGGGGATGTCGGTGACCAGCGCCCGTCGGCGTCCCAGCAGAGCATTCATCAGGCTGGACTTGCCGGCATTGACCGCTCCGGCCAGCACCACCTGGGCCCCCTGCTGCATGACCCGCGCCCGGCGCTGGGCGCGCAGCAGATCCGTCACGGCCTGGCGCACCGTGAGGATGCGCCGGGCAAAGGCGTCCGGGGGCAGGCTTTCCACCTCTTCTTCGGGAAAGTCCACGGCAAGGCACATCTGGGCGCGCAGGGCGTCCAGCTCCGTACGCAGGGCCCGCACGCGCCGCCCGAGCAGCCCGTCCAGCCGGGAAAGGCCAAAGCGCACGGCCTCCCGCGAGGGCGCGGCCACGAGCTCCGCCACGGCTTCGGCCTGGCTCAGGTCCATACGGCCGTTGCAGAAGGCGCGGCGGCTGAATTCGCCGCGCCGCGCCTGCCGGGCCCCGAGCCGCAGGGCGCTTTCCAGCACGGCCTGCACGATGTAGATGCCGCCGTGGCAGTGGATCTCGGCGACATCCTCGCCGGTGAAGGTGTGCGGACCGGGCATGAAGACGGCGAGCACATCGTCCAGCGGCTCGCCGTGGCTGTCCAGCACCCGACCGTGATGCAGCCGCCAGGGGCGGAAATTGACGAAGCCGGAAGAGAGCGGCAGGAAGAGCCGGGCCAGGATCTCCTTGGCGCGCGGGCCGGAGAGACGCACGATGCCGATGCCGCCCGCTCCCGGCGCCGTGGCCACGGCCGCGATGGTGGTCATGCCCTGTCCTGAGCGGCGTCCTCGCCGGCCGCGGGAGCGATGCCGGCTTCGGCCGGCTGTTCGGTCGGCTGTTCGGCCGGGGCGTCGGTCGGCGTGGGGGCGTCGGGCGCGGAGCCGGTCGCGTGCGGGGCTTGCGCCGAAGAGGACGCGAAAGACGAAACCTCCGGTACGGGGCGTTCCTCCGCGACGAGCGCGGCGCGCCGGCGGTCGTCCCGCTCCGTCTGGGGCTGCCGTTCGCCCTTTTCCGGGCGGCGGCGCAGGATGACGACCCGCTTGAGCGGCCCGTCCCCGGTGCTGCGGGTCAGCACGTCGTCCATGTCCTGGAGGCAGAGATGGATGACGCGGCGGTGGTAGGAGCTGAGCGGTCGGGTGGAGTAGGAGCGTCCGGTCTGGCGCACCTTGGCCGCCAGGGCCAGAGCCATGTCGCGCAGTTTTTCTTCCTGCCGCTGCCGGTAGCGGCCGGCATCGAGCTGGACGCGCACGGCGGCATCCATGCCGCGCGAGACGATGCGCGAGGCAAGATACTGGAGAGCGGCCAGCGTCTGGCCTTCACGGCCGATGAGCAGGCCGGAGTCCTCGCCGCAGTCCACGGCCACGCGGATGCGTCCGTCCACGATGTCCACTTCCGGGTCTTCCACGGGCTGGCTCAGCATGGGCCGGATAAGCTGGCTCACGCACTGGCGGGCAAGCTCCCTGAGGCGATCCTGATCCAGCTCTTCGAGCGCGCGGCGCGGCAGAGAGTCGTCGGCCTCGTCCAGGTCGTCGTCCGCCGGGGGGCGGCGACGTTCGCGTCCCGCCGCCTTTTCGCCGTTGCGGGGGCGTTCCTGACGGGGAGCGGACTCGGGGCCGTTGCGGCGGCGCGCACCGGCGTTTTCGGGGGCGGCTTCGGCGGCCTTGTCGTCCGGCTGTGCGGTGTCGGCGCCGGCGGGGACGCCTGGGGCCGTCGTCGCGGGCAGGAGCGTTTCCTCCCGGGAGGCGATGGCCTTGCGGGGCGGCTTCTGGCCGCGTTCCTCTCCGCGGCGGCCTTCTCGCGGTTCGCCTTCACGGGCGGGGCGCTCTTCCTCCCGGCCGCGCGAGCGACGACCGGCGCTGCCGTCACGCGACGGAGCGGACCTGGACGCCCGGGCCTCGCGCGCGGGCTGGGGTTTTTCGGTGGATGCCGCGGGGGCGTCGCCGTCCTCGCTTGCTGTGGGGGCGTCCGGCTCGGGAGCGGCGGGTCGGCTGCCCCGTCCCAGGGCGTTTTCCACCGCTTCGCGCAGTGCGGCACGCCGGGCGCGCACCTTGGCCTTGCGGGCTCCGACGATGCCGAAGATGCCCGTCTTGGCGTCCTGAATGATCTCTATTTCGAGCTTTTCCCGGCTGGCATTGTAGTAGGAGCAGGCCTCCGCAATGGCCGCATCGAGCGTCTTGCCGAGAAATTCTTTGAAACCTTCCATAACAACCCCGATAGAGCGGGCGGCATGGCCGCCCGCCCGGTAGGAACGCAGTGAGTCCGCCGACTAGCTGTCGGCATCAAGCCGTCTGTTCTTGCGATGCATGAGCCCTTGCTGGGCAATGGACAGGATGTTGTTGACCAGCCAGTAGAGCACCAGACCGGACGGGAAGCCCAGGAACAGCACCGTGAAGATCAGCGGCAGGAACATCATCACTTTCTGCTGGGTGGGATCCGTGGGCGGCGGGCTCAGGCGCTGCTGGAGGAACATGGTCAGGCCCATGATGATGGGCGTGATGTAGAAGGGGTCCTTGGCGGAAAGGTCGGCCAGCCAGAGCTTGTCGGTGAACGGCAGGAACTCGATGAAGGTGGCGTGCCGCAGCTCGATGGAGGTGAGCAGGGCCTGATAGAGGCCGAAGAACACGGGCAACTGCACAAGGATGGGCACACAGCCGCTGGCGGGATTGACGCCGTAGGTCTTGTAGAGGGCCATGACCTCCTTGTTCATCATCTCCTTGTTGTCCTTGTACTTCTCGCGGATGCTCATCATCATGGGCTGGAGCTTCTTCATCTTTTCCATGGAAGCGTAGCTCTTGGCCGTGAGCGGCCAGAAGACGGCCTTGATGAGCACGGTGAGCAGGATGATGGCCAGGCCCCAGTTGTTGACGTACTGATGGAAGAACTCCAGCAGCCAGAGCAGGCCCTTGCCGATGATGCTGAACATGCCGAGCTCCACGCTGCCGGCCAGCGGCTCGGAGACGTCCATGAGCAGCTTGCGCTTCTTGGGACCGAACCAGTAGGAGGCTTCGAGCTCGGCGGTCTTGCCGGGGGTGAGCTGGATGTCCTGCTCTTCCACGGCCACGCGGTAGACGCCGCCGCGCAGCAGGCCCTTGACCGTGACGTTCTCCGTGTTGCCGGGCAGGATGGCCGACAGGAAATAAGTGCTCATGGGGCCGGCCCAGCTCACGTTGCCGGTGGCGGTGACGCCCCTGGTCAGATCCTCGGCGTCGCTTTCCTGCCCGAGGGAATTGTCCAGGTACCAGGCGATGCGCATGGCGTCGTACTGGCCGCCGCCGGCATTGCTGGCGTCGGAGGCCACGGTGTAGGCCACGCGCGAGCTGCGCGTCTGGTCGCCCAGCGGGGAGAGGCTGGTCTTTTCCCGGATAAGATAGCTGTCGGCGCTGAACTGCAGCTCACGCACCACGCGCAGGCCGTTGACTTCCCCCACGAGGCGCAGCACGGCGCTCTGACCGGCGCTCAGCGGGCCCCGCGGTTCGGCCTCCACAGCCCACTGGCCGAGGCTCCAGGAGGCAGCGCCGTCGATGACGAGCCCCAGCGGGGCGGATTCGGCGGTGGTGGCGTCAACCAGGTTGACCAGGGGCGAATCGGGCTGGATGGTGGCCGAATAGTGCTTCAGGCGGAAGGAGCGCACCACCCCGCCGCCGCTGTGGATGACCGCCTCGTACAGCGGCGTGGACACGACGATGTCCCGCCCGGGGACCGGGGCAAAGACCGTGAGCGGCACGGACGTACGGGCCTTGTCGGCTTCGGCCTTCTCCTGCCGGGCCTTGTCGGCCTCGGCCTGCTGCTGCGCGGCCACTTCGGGATCGGGCTTGGCTATCCAGCCCATGTATTCCGCAAAGAAGCTCCAGCCGAAAAGGATGGCAAGGCAGAGGACGATGGCCAGAGCGAGATTTTTGCTGCTGCTAGTTTCTTGCATCGGGAGTGGTTCTCCTGTGAGGGACAGGTTCCGCGGGTCGCGGGGGCACGGGGGGTACTGGGTCATAGCCTGATCCGCCCCAGGGGTGACAGCGCGCCAGACGGCGCAACGTCAGCCACCCGCCGCGCAACAGTCCGTGGCGGGCGATCGCCTCGATGGCATAGGCGGAACAGGTGGGAACGAATCGACAGGAGGGGGGCAGCAACGGCGAAAGGCACAGCTGATAGAGACGGATGGGCAGCACGGCCGCGCGGCGCAGCGCCGTTTTCAGGGGCAGCATGCTACTGTCTCCTGGGACTGTTCCCGCTGTTTGCGCTGCTGCCGGCGGAGCAGCGGCTCCAGCTCGGCGCTCACCAGGGCAAGGTCCAGACAGGATCGTCCGGCGTGCTTCTTGGCCACGGTTACAATGTCGCTATCAGACGGCAAAAGAGCCTGGTGCAGGCGATAGAATTCCCGCAGCAGGCGCTTGAGTCGATTACGCGTCACGGCATTGCCGACCTTGCGTGAAACAGCCATCCCGACGCGCGTGATGCCGCTGCCGGGACGAGGGAATATGAAGAGGATGAAATTCCCGGTGTGATGGCGTCTTCCCTGCTCATAACAGAGGGCGTAATCCGCATGTCTGCGGACCCGCCCCTCCTTCGGCAGTTGCTGGCGTGCCATCATGGCGTTTGCGTACGGCAAGGGCCTGCCCCGCCGCGGGTCTAGGCGCTCAGCTGCTTACGGCCCTTGGCGCGACGGCGACGCAGGACGGCGCGACCGCTGGCGGTAGCCATGCGGGCACGGAAACCATGCGTACGGGCACGACGGATTTTGCTGGGCTGGTACGTTCTTTTCATGGTCGAATCTCCTTTCGTGAAGCGGCTGCGGACTAGGGGCAGACAGCCCGGCGCGAAATGGGCGCATTCAGGCGGAAATGTGTCCGCACGGCAGATTGTGCCTGCCGGAACGGGCCGCAGGCAAGACATTGGAAAAATCGTTCATACATGGCATGGCGCGGTTCGTCAAGTCCTCCGGCCGCGTGCCGCCCGCGTCGCCTTACCCGCCGCTGCGGGCGGTCATGCCGTTTTGTACGCCCATCATGGCCGCCGTCCCCTGCGTCCCCTGAAGGGTGGGCATGGGCTGCGCGGCCGCCGACCCGGGCAGGGGCGGCAAGGGCGTTCCCGGGACGGTCTGCGGGCTGTACACGTCGGCGGGGCCGCCGGCCGGGACGGGGGCCGCCGGGACCAGCACAGGCGCGGGAGTCGGCCGCGCCACGGCGGGTGCGGCCGGGACAGGTGGCGTCATGGCCGTGCCGGTGGCCGCGCCGGGGGGCAGGGAGCCCGCCGGGATGATGGCCGGGACGGGCTGCGCGTCATACATGCCGAGCCCGGAGACCGGCGGCGTGCCGGGTACGGGAGCCCAGGGGCCGCCGGAAACGGGAGCCACGGGGCGCGGCACTTCCGTCGTGACGGCGATGCCGCCCGATCTGCGGCGCGAGGTCTGTTCAATGGGCACGCTGCCCGAGCTGACCGTGCCGCCGCTGCGCGCGGCCGGTTTGCGCAGCGAGGTGGAACCGGCATCCCCGGGGGCCTTCTGGGTGCGCACGGCGGACGAGGACTGGCGGCTCGTCCGGCGGCGCGTTGAGGCCCGCCGGGTCGTGGCTTTTTCTTCAGGGACGAGCAGGGGGTGGGAGGCAGGGTCCACGAAGGGCAGCCCGCCCATGCGGATCTGGCGCGGCTGCGCCACGGAAAGCCAGTAGAGTCGGGCCCCCCCGTAATCCTTCCAGTCCTGTACGCGCTGGTTGATGTCGATGGAGCCGGAGTCCCGTGTCAGGCTGGCGGCGGCGACCGTCAGCGGGACTGCCGTCATGCCGAGCAGGCAGGCAAGGCCAAGCGGGAGAAAGGTATGGCGCATGGAATGTCACTCCTCTTGCGTAACGATCGGCAGGTACGCGCTAAACATTAGTGCCGTCGCCGCGGAGAAGCAAGTATTTTCGACGGATGGGAGAAAAATGCCCGGCGTTCCGTTCAGGGAGGCCGGCCTTGACAGAATCGTTTGCCTTGGGCCAAGCTGACAGGCAGCCGTCAGCAGGCGTCCATGAACCAGCAGCCAGGAGAGCCTATGCTTCACGCATCCCCCGACGAGATCCCGCGGCCCTGCATCAGCATCATCGGCATGGCCGGCGCGGGCAAGTCCACGGTGGGGCAGGCGCTGGCGCAGACGCTCGGCTGGGCGTTCATGGACAGCGACTATCTTATGGAAGCGCTCTACGGCAGCCGTTTGCAGGGCGTGACGGATGAGCTCTCCAAGGAGGCTTTCCTTGATCTGGAGGCCTGTGTGGTGGGCAGCGTGCGCGCTGCGCGAACAGTGCTGGCCACGGGGGGCAGCGTCGTGTACCGGGAGGCGGCCATGCGCCATCTGGCCTCGCTGGGGCCGGTGGTGCATCTGGAAGTTCCCCTTGCCCTTATCGAAGAGCGCATCGCCCGCAATCCCGAGCGCGGGCTGGCCATCGCGCCGGGGCAGACCCTGCGCGGGCTTTACGAGGAACGGGAAGCCCTGTACCGCCGTTATGCCGATGTATGCTGCCCCGCCGAGGGGCGCACGCCCCAGCAGTGCGCGGAGTGGATACGGGACCGGCTGACGGAAGACGGGCGTCTGACGCGCGGGCCGCAGCGGACGGCGCGCTGACGCGCGCGGCCGGGCCGTCAGTTTGCGGTCGGGCGCCTACGGGAGATGGACATGCCGGTTCTCAGGGAGCATCGCTCGCTTCTGGTGGCCATGTGCGCCGCCCAGTTTTTCATGCCGTTCATGATGGCCGGCGTCAATGCCGTGCTGCCCCCGCTGGGGGAGAGCCTCGGGGCGAGCGCCCGTGAGCTCAGCCTCGTGGGCGCGGTCTACTCCCTGGGGCTCGTCATCTTCCAGCTGGCCGGCGGCACGCTGGGGGATATTTTCGGCCGCCGCCGGGTCTTCCTGGCGGGCATGGGCATTTTCGGCTGTACGAGCATCGTGCTCGGCTTTGTCGGCAACATGACGCTGTTCATCGTGCTGCGCCTTGTGCAGGGCACAGGCTGCGCCCTGCTCAGCTCCTGCAGTCTGGCCCTGCTCGTTTCGGCCGCTCCGGCCGAACTGCGGGCCAGCTATCTCGGCATCAGCAGTGCGGCCGTGTATGCGGGCATCGCCTGCGGTCCGCCGCTGGCGGGCCTTATCGCCGGCTGGCTGGGCTGGCCCTGGCTGTTCTGGCTGACGGGGCTCGCCGCCCTGGGGGCCATGCTCATCACGGTCTTCCGCGTGCGGATGGAATGGCGTCCGGCCAGAGGGGAACATTTCGATACGTCGGGCTGCCTCATTTACGGCTGCTGCATGGCGGCCCTGACCATCGGCGCGTCCGAGCTGGCCGACTATCCCCGCATCGGCGCGGGCATGCTGGCCCTGTGGGCGGCGCTGGTCGTCGTCCTCTGTCTGCGGGAGCTGCGCACGGCCTTCCCGCTGCTCGACGTGCGCATGCTGGCCCGCAACCGGGTGGCCAGTCTGTCGCTGGTGGCGGCCTTCATCAATTATTGCTCCTTTTTCGGCATGCTCTTCTTTTTCAGCCTCTACCTGCAAATGGGGCGCGGCATGAGCGTGCAGCAGACCGGCCTTGTGCTGGCCATGCAGGCGCTGGTTCAGGCGCTTTCCAGTCCGCTGGCCGCCAGACTCTGCAGTCGCTGGCAGGAGGGCCATGTCTGCACGCTGGGCACGGTGCTTTGCGGCTGCGGCCTGCTGCTGGCGGCCTTTCTGCGGCTGGACTCGACGCTGCTGCTCATCTTCTGCTCACAGGTGCTTTTGGGGATCGGCGTCAGCTTTTTCGCCATCTCCAATACGGCCATCATCATGGAAAGCGCCGGGGAGAAGAACGTGGGCCGCGCCTCCGGCCTGGTGGGCATGGTGCGCACGGCGGGCATGCTCTGCAATATGGTCATCATCACGCTGACGCTCAGCCTCTTTTTGGGGCATGCGCCGGTGGGGCCCGACAACATGCCGCAGTTCCTCCAGGCCATGCGGACGGACATGATCCTTTTCGGCCTGCTCAACCTGCTCGCCGTCACCTGCACCCTGGCCCGCAACGGCAGCCGGAAGGACGACCGGGGAGAGAGCGTGTAATCTTTTCGGGTTTCTCTAAAGTAATCATGTACGCGGTCGAAAAGATGACCAGAAGGGATTGGGGAGTCTTATGTCTGATATCGCTGCCGTTCGTCTGCGTCAGAGAGTTCAGGGCTACGAGCTGCAATTGCTTGCCGCTCGCCGTCTGACCCGTCTGCGAACACGCATGCGGCTGGCGGCGGGCGAGGCTCCGCAGGATCCCGATCCGACCCCCCGGCGCGGCGTTTATGTGGAGAAGGTCGCGCAGGAAGTGTACGAAAGCCTGCTCTTCACCGGCAGCGACAATCCTGTGGTGGAAGAGATCCGCAGGGCGCTCAGCGAGCGGGTGGGCTTTACCATACGCTTTACCTATCCTCCGGGGGAGGGGCTCTGTTTCGTCCGGCAGGACGACAGGGGGGCCCGCAAGCTCTCTTCCGAGCTGCAGGCCCGCGTACGTCGCCTGTTGTGGCGCATAACACGAGAAAAAATCGACAGGAGCATGCTGGACAAGCCCGCTCCTGTCCGGTCCTGATTCGTCAGGCAGGAGGACATGATGGAGATTCAATACTCGTCCGGTTTGCTTGGTTCCGTGCGGGATGTGTATGCCCAGGGCCGTCTGGAGAATTCCGGCGAACGTCAGCATGCCGCCACGTCGCATGCCGCGGCGCAGGGGGATTCCATAAGCGTCTCGAAGGATGCCATGCTGCTCAGCGAGGCGCACCGCGTGGCGCAGAATGCGCCCGATGTGCGGGCGGACAAGGTGGAGGCCCTGCGCATGCAGGTCGCCAGCGGGACGTATACGGCCGACAGCCGCCTCATTGCCGCCAACCTGCTGCGGGAAGAACCCGCGCTCTTCACCCTTTAACGTCCTTTTTTGCGTAACGTCCCGGGGGAGCACACGTCGGTGTGCTCCCCCTTTTTTCATGCCTTCCGGCGACGTGGCCGGCGGGACGGCATGGGCGGGGGCGTCCGGCACGGCGCCAGACATTTGGCGCAGCCGGCGTGCCGGTTTTTCTCGTCGCGCATAATAACCGGATATATATTGAATTTTTCTATATATGGCGTGATTTTTGCAAATTCTCTCATGCCGCAATGTCGGCAGAGGAGAACAACGAATGAATCTGCATCCGGTCCGCATCGTGTCGTTTCTGCTTGCCCTGTGCGTGCTGTCCCTGCCGGGGCGGGCGGAGGCCGTACGCATCAAGGATATCGCCACCTTTTCCGGGGTCCGGGACAACCAGCTCATAGGCTACGGGCTGGTGGTGGGCCTGGCGGGGACAGGTGACAAGAAAAACTCCGTCTTCACCCTGAGTTCCATGAAAAACATGATGGATCGCATGGGCATCGGCGTTGATTCCGACGCGCTCAAGATCAAGAACGTGGCCTCGGTCATGGTGACGGCCCGCATGCCGGTGTCGGCCAAGCCGGGGACTCGTCTGGACGTGACGGTCTCCTCCGTGGGGGACGCCACGTCCCTGCTGGGCGGCGTGCTGCTGCAAACGGCGCTCAAGGGCGTGGACGGCAAGATTTATTCCCTGGCGCAAGGCCCGCTGGCCGTGGGTGGCTTCTCCATCAGCGGCGCGGCGTCCCGCGCGGCCCAGAACATCCCCACCGTGGGCACCATCCCCGGCGGGGCCATCGTGGAGCGGGCCATCCCCTTTGAATTCAATCAGCAGGACAAGCTGACCCTCAACATGCGCATGGCCGACTTTTCCACGGCCCAGCAGATCGCGGAACGGCTCAACGAGGCTATGGGCGGGCCCTATGCCAATGCCCAGGACGCCAGCTCCGTTGTGGTCAACGTGCCGCCGCAATACCGCAGCAACCTCGTGCCGCTCATGGCCTCGGTGGAGAATCTCGAGGTCTCGCCCGATGTGCCGGCCAAGGTCGTCGTGGACGAAAAGACGGGCACGGTGGTGCTGGGACGGGATGTGCGCATCTCCCAGGCGGCCGTGGCGCACGGCAATCTCCAGATCGTGGTGCAGGAAAGCGAGCAGGTTTCGCAGCCCGGTCCCTTCTCGGCTGGTCAGACCGTCGTCACCCCGGGAACGGACATCAACGTGCGGGTGGAGAACCGCCGCCTGATGATGGTGGAAGGGGCCACGCTCCAGGAGCTGGTGGACGGGCTCAATGCCATCGGGGCCACGCCGCGTGACCTTATTTCAATCCTGAGGACATTGCAGGCATCGGGTTCGCTGCATGCCAGTCTGGAGGTGATCTAATGGGCTCTTCACTTGATTCCAGCATGATGCAGGCCTCGCTTGGGCAAAGCCAGGGGCGACAGCTCGAGTTGCAGAACAAGGTACGCGGCCTCAATGAATCCGCGTCCAGCCGCCTTACCCCCGAACAGAAGGAAAAGCGGCTGCGGGAAGCCTGCGAGGGCTTTGAGTCCATCTTCATCCAGAAGATGTGGCAGCAGATGCGCGCCACCCTGCCGCAAAACGGTTTGCTGCACAGCCGGGATGAAAAGATGTGGCAGGACATGTACGACCAGGAACTGGCCAAGTCCATGGCCAGCGTGGGCGGCATCGGGCTGGCGGACATGATGTATGAACAGCTCTCGCGCAATCTGGTGTCGGCCAGTCGCGGCACGGCCGGGGCGAGCGGCCGGTCGGCGGCCTTTGTGGCCGAAGCCGCGCCGCTGGTCACGCCCGCGGCGGAAAAGCCGGCCGCAGACAGACCGGCAACCGCCGTGGCGGTCGCCGACGCTGACGGTGTCCCGTCGATGGCTGCCATGTATGAAGGCTTCGCGCCGGTGAATGGGGTGGTGGATCAGAACGCCGCCGCGGCCCCGCAGGCGCGGCCCTCCGCCCAGCAGCAGCCGGCGGCCCTGCAGCCGCCCGCCGCGCCGCAGCCGGCACAGCGACAGATCGAGGTGCGCCGGCATCAGCGGTCCTCTGACCAGCTTTCGGGATTGCAGATGGCCCAGCAGGCCCAGCGTCAGGCCGGAGACAAGCTGGGCAACGGCATCCGTCCCGCCTCGCGACGCCGGCGGCAGGAGGAGAATGCCTGGCAGGCGACCCAGCCCGCCCAGGCGGCAAGCGTGACGCCGCAAGTCGCCGGATATGCGCCGGCGGCCAGCCAGGCTGGCGGTCAGGTAGGCAGTCCGGCCGCCCTGCAAGCGGCCATGCAGCCGCCGCTGACGCCCGGTCAGATCGCGCAGCCAGCGGCCCCCTTCGCCCAGCCCGGCCTGACCGGGACAGTGAACGTCGCGGCGGCCCAGCCCGCCCAGCCCGCGGCCCAGCCGGCCAGCGGTCAGGATGTGGTGCGCGTCCGCTACCAGACCAATATCCCGCAGCAGGCGCAGCAACTGCGGCAGGGGCTCAATCAGGACCTCATCCGCACGCTCAACGTGGACGCCGGCGGGCAGAAGGCCGGACAGGGCATCCGGGCCTATCATGCGCAGGGCGCCGGCGCCGCCGCCCGGCAGACCATCCAGACGCCGCAGGCCGCCCAGCTTGAGGCTTCACAGTTACAGGCCCACATGCAGCAGCAGAACCTGAACGCTCTGCAGGGGCAGCCGCAGGCCGGACAGGCCCCCGTGGCCCCGCTGAGCGGCGCGCAGGCCACGGCGCAGGCCCAGCCACAGCAGCAGATGCCCGCCTCGGGCATCCCGCCGCTGACGGCGCCGCATGCCAGCATGGGCCATACGTCCGTCATCCAGCCCGGGAAGGCGGGCAAGGAGCCGCGCCTGAGCGCGGAGGAAGCGCTCATCGCGGGCGTGCCCATGTAGCCCTGTTCCATAATCGGCATACCTTTTGCACAATTGAGTGTGCACGCTCTTCCGGCGGCAGAAAATGCCGCCGGTCGCGTAAGCGGAGGGTGCATGTCAATATGCAAGGATATGCCTATGTTTCAGATCGTTAGCCAATCGCTGCGACGCCAGTCAAAGGCGCTGTCGCTGCTGTTCGAGCTGCTGGAAGAGGAATATTTTTCCATCATGGAGCGCAAGACGGATGCCGTGGTCGCCCTGGAATTCTCCCTGCAGGAGCTCATTCGCCAGATCGCGGTGGAAAAGAGCTGCGTGATCCGCACACTCGAAGGAAAGCGTGTGCTTGCGTATGCCGAAAGTCTGCCGGAAGAGCAGGCCGACGAGTTGCGAAGCATTTTTGCTGAAGTGGACAGGGGGGAACAGCGTGCGGCGCGTCAGGCGTCCCGCAACGCCCAGCTTTCGCTTGCGCTGCTCGATCAGAGCACGCGCAATCTCCGACATCTGACCAGACAGGTCACCCCCCCGGATGCCGAAATCTACGGTTCGCAGGGGACCATGTGCTACAAGGCACATCCTGATGCGGCCATTATTTCCGGGAGGCTGTGAGTATGCTGAGTGGTTTGATGAGTATAGGGAAGTCCGCCCTTAACGCCTCGCAGGCGTGGATATCCGTCACCGGCAACAATATCGCCAATGCGGATACGGAAGGTTACTCGCGCCAGTATGTTGATCAGCGCGATTCCTACTCCATGACGACCAAGCCCGGCGCCCAGGGGATGGGCGTGAATGCCCAGCAGGTGTTGCGCTATTACGACGCCTTCCTGGAGCGTTCCTATGTGCGCCAGTCCACGGTATCCTCCCGCTGGAACGAACAGGATACCATCATGACCTCGCTGGAAGGGCTGTTCAACGAATCCAACCGCTCCGGCCTGAATTCCGCCATGGGGCTCTTTTTCGAGGCCTGGCAGGATCTGGCGCTCTACCCCGACAGCACGGCCCATCGTGAGGCCCTGCTTTCCTACGCCGATTCCATGCGGGACATGTTCTCCTCCACGGTGGACAGCATCAAGCAGCTCCAGAGTGAGATGGACAAGTCCATCGACGAGGCCGTTTCCCGCGTCAATGAGATCTCCAAGGCCATCGCCGAGCTCAACAAGCAGATCACGGCCAATACGGTCGACGGTATCAGCAACCCCAACAATCTGTATGATGAACGCGACCGTCTGGTGCGCGAACTGGCGACCCTTGTGGATGTGGAGACCGTCGACAACGGCAAGGGCAACTTCCAGGTGCAGCTGACCACCGGCCAGCCGCTGGTGGATGGCCAGCAGTCCTGGGAGATCGAGATGCTGGGCCCGCAGGCCGAAAACCGCCTGAAGCCGGAATCCACCTATCAGGGGCAGATCGAATTCGACGGTTCCGACGGCTTTGAGTACACGGTGGAGATCGTCAACGGCGGCAATGTGGGCGACACCCCGCCGCCGCAGTTCCGCGTCTCCCTTGACGGCGGCAAGACCTGGCTGCGTGACGATAACGGACAGGAACTGCGCTACGACATTACGGACAATGACGGCGACGGCAAGGTGGACCCGGTTCAGGTGAAGAATCTGACCATCTCCTTCACCGACACGCAGAATTTCCACGCCGGGGACTGCTTCGACATCGTGCCCAAGCGCGCCCTCTACTGGATCGAGCCCACCCGCGGGCCGGAAAACATCACGCCTCAGCAGTACCTCAACGGTACTGAGAATACCGACCGTGTGACCGGCGGCAAGCTGGCCTCCTACTTCAACATCCGTGACGACAACTGCAACCGTTATCTGGACGAAGTCAACGCCACGGCCGAAGCCCTCATCTGGGAAGTGAACCGCCTGCACAGTCAGGGCGTCGGCCTGAAGCCGCTGGACTACGCGCAGGGCACGCAGACCATCGGGGCCATCGATCAGGCCCTGGGCTCGCCGCAGGCCATGCATGCCTACAGCGACCGTCTCCAGGCGGGCAACGTCAATTTCCATTTCTACAACAAGACCACCGGGGATCACGTCTCCTCCGGCATGCTGGACTTCGACGCCGCCACGCCCGGCATCCAGAATTTCGATCCTTCGGTGCATACGCTGGAGGATGTGCGCGACGCCATCAATACGTCCTTCCCGGATGGCGCGGGCAACAATATGCTCAAGGCCACCATCCAGGACGGCAGGCTGCTTATCGAGGTCAACCCCGACAGCAACGTCAGCTTTGCCATGGGGGCGGACAGCAGCGGCCTCATGGCCGCCCTGGGCATCAACAGCTTCTTCTCCGGCAGCAATGCCGTGGACATGGCCATCAACGACATGCTCTATCAGGACGCGGACTATGTGGCCGCGGGCCGCGTCAACGGTCAGTACCAGATGAACGTGGGCGACAACTCCCTGGCCAACGACATGGGCCTTTTGTCCACCAAGAATGTGGTGATCTCCACCGTCTGGAAGACCGTGGATAACCAGAGCATCACCTCGTACTATTCCAACCTCGTCACCACCGTGGGCTCGGACCGTCTCCAGTCCAAGACCAATGCGGAATACAACACCACCCTCACCCAGGATCTGGATGATCGCGTGGCTTCCGTGTCCGGGGTCAATCTGGACGAGGAACTGGCAAATCTCATCAAGTACCAGAGTTCCTACACCGCGGCGGCCAAGCTCATCACCACGGCCGACCAGATGCTGGAAACCCTGCTGGGGCTCAAGCAATAGGGGACGAAGGAGGGGACAATCATGGCTATCCGCGTAACACAGCGCAATATGTACGGCAGCATGATCAACAACATGCAGAACAGCCTTGCCGCCTACATGGAAAGCACCATGCAGGGCTCGACGCAAAAGCGCATCAATCGTCCGTCGGACGATCCCGCCGGGACGTTCCGGGTGCTGACCGCCCGCAATCAGATCCAGAATACGGATCAGTACAAGACCAATGTGGAGACCGCCAAGGGCTGGCTCCAGCTGGCCGACAATGTGGTGGCCACCCAGACCAGCAATATCCTGACTCAGCTCAAGGAGCTGGCCGAACAGGCCTCCACGGACACCTATACCGCCGAACAGCGCAAGATCATGGCTGACGAAGCGCGTGCGCTCTTCGGCACCCTGCTCAATCTGGGCAATACGGAATTCGACGGCAAGAGCATTTTTGCCGGGCATCGCTATGACAGCAATGCCTTCGAGGAAAGCCTCGCCGTGACCTCCTGGGACGAGAACTGGAGCGAGGCCGCCAATGAAGGCGCCTTCAGCATCGAAGGTTCCTCCAAGAGCACCATCATGGTGCAGTTCACCAGCGACGGCACCGTGGGCGACGACGATCTGACCTACCGCTGGTCCGCCGACGGCGGCGACACCTGGACGGAAGGCACGCTGGCGGCCAATGCCGACCCCAACGCCTCCTTCACCATCGACGCCAACGGGGTGACGCTCACCGTGTCGAGCAGATTGCAGGTCAGCGCCGCCGATGTGGATGCCGGCCCCGGCGCCAATAACGGGACCCTGCTCTATATCCGGCCGACAGCCGAGTACAAGGGCGACGACAACAATCCCCCGCCGGACATCGTGGTCATGGGCGGGCAGGACGGCCTGGGCAAGGATCAGGTCACCGCGACGGGCAACTTCGGCAAGGACGTGCTGGTGCGCTTCGATACGGCGGCGGATCTTGCCAACCCCAACAGCGAGTTCACCTACTCCTACAGCACCGACGGCGGCAACAACTGGGTGACGGCCAAGGGCACGACCACCGGCGGCAACAGCCTGCGCCTGACCATCCCCGGCGGCTACATGGATTTCGACACCACCGGCGTAGCCGGCGGCTCCACCATCCCGGCGGGCGCGCAAATCATGGTGCATCCCGACCGCGCTGACCTCAATTACGAGATCATGGAAGACACCTACGTCTCCGTGAACAGCGTGGGCATGGAGATCTTCGGCGGCTACTATCAGGGCAAGCCCGCCCTGCCCACCGAACAGAACGTCTTTGAACTGGCGGGCGAATTCATCGCCTACCTGGAATGCGACAACCGTGACGGCTGCGCCCAGGTGCTGGCCAAGCTGACCAATGACTGCATGCCCTACGTGGAGTCCCAGGCCGCCAAGATCGGCGCCAAGGAAAACCGCGTGGAGACCGTGTACGACATCCTGGATTTCCGCAAGCTGGACCAGCAGGAGCTGCTGAGCAACGTGGAAGACATCGACCTGACGGAACTGCTGACCAATCTTACGCGCCAGCAGATGACCTACAGCATGGTGCTGCAGTCATCCTCCATGATCATGCAGCTCAATCTTTCCAATTTCCTCTAATGGTCGGCATATGCTCATACTTGCCCGCCGCCCAGGGGAAAGCATCTGTCTTGGTGAAAATATACGTATAACCGTGTTGAGCATGCAGGGGAAACAGGTCAAATTGGGACTGGATATCCCCGCCGACACGACAGTATACAGAGAAGAGCTTTACAAACGCGCTGAAGAAGAGAACAAAGGCGCCATTCCCTCTAACAATGAAGACCTTATGGTGGCATTGCAGCTATGGAAGAGAAAAAAGCCCTAGAGATCGACACCCGTCTTGGCCGTCGGAGCATCGAAGCCGACAAGATCATCAACTTCCCCCGCGGCCTGGCCGGACTGGAAAACGAGCACTTCTTCACCTTGCTGCAGATCCAGCAGGGCGGGGCGCTGCTTATCCTGCAAAGCACGCAGACGCCCACGCTGGGCCTGATGGTCACCGACCCCTACAGCTTCCTGGAGTCTTACCCCGTCATCATCGGCGATGCGGAACAGATGCTGCTGGGGCTCGAAAAACCCGAAGATGCGGCCATCCTGGTGACGGTGTCCATCCCTATGGGCAAGCCGGAGGAAGCCTGCCTCAATCTGAGCGGCCCCATCGTCATCAATTTCAAGACGCGCGTGGGCCTGCAGGTGCCGCAGTCCGGCGACGGACCGCAGAAGGTCAGCTTCCGCGAAGTATTTGAACGCATGAGCCAGAAAGGCGAAAAGGCCTAGTCCGGCCCCGGCGGATGCGAACAGCGGCGTCGGACAGGGTATCTGTCCGACGCCGCTGTTGCTTTTTTATCTTTCAGGCAGGAAACAAAAGCAAACCGCCTCCCGCGGATTGTACGGGAGGCGGGTGTTTTTTTCGCGGCGACCGGCTGCCGCACGGCCCGGGGGACGAGCGCGCCATCCCGGCACGGTGCGCCCCCCGGCGGTTCGCTTGCCGGTCGTCAGCTGCGGGAGCGCACGTTCTCGGCCATGAGCTCCACGATATGGCTCACCTTGACGGGAAGCCCCCTCTTCTCCGCGCCGCCGCGGATCTGCAGCACGCAGCCGGGGCAGTCGGTCACGAGGCGCGAAGCGCCGGTGGCCTGCACGTTGTTGAGTTTGTTTTCCAGCAGCTGGGCGGCCACTTCAGGGAATTTCATGGAGTAGCTGCCGCCGAAGCCGCAACAGACGTCCTCTTCCGCGCAGGGCACATATTCCGCGGCCTGGGCGATGAGATCGCGCGGGGCATCCGTGACGCCGCAGCCGCGGCAGAGGTGGCAGGGCGCGTGGAAAGTGACCTTTTCGCCGCTCTGGTTGAAGTCCTCGGCCGTCACGCCCAGCGTGTCATGCAAAAAGGCGCTGAACGGCTGGACGGACTGCACCAGCGTTTCGGCCTGATGCCGGTACGGCGAGCCTTCCAGAATCTCGGGATAGACGTTCTTGATGTGCGAGGCGCAGCTGGCGCAGAGGGTCACGATGGCGTCGTACTTCTTGTGGGCGAAAGCGTCCACGTTCTGCTGGGCAGCCTCGATGGCCGTGGCCCGCTGCCCCATGACGTCCAGCGGCAGACCGCAGCAGGTCTGCTCCAGCGGGAAGTCCACCTCCACATTGAACGCCGCCATGAGCTTGACGAAGGTTTCCAGCTGGTCGGGGAAGATGAAGTCTTGCGCGCAGCCGCTGAACAGTGCGATACGCATGCGCGGTTCGCGCAGCACGGGCTTGATGCGGGACCAGCGGTCGCGGAAGGATTCGGCGGCAATGGCGGGCAGGGCCTTGTACTGATGCTTGCCCAGGAAGATGGCGGGCAGGTGGCGCAGATAGCTCACGTTGTCCTTGCCGGTCCCCGTGAACGGGCGCTGGGCGAAGCTCGCGAACTTGATGAGGTTATGGAACATCTTGCGGTTCTTCATCACCGAGGAGAGCAGCGCCATGGGCAGTCCGGCCCCGTCCTTCTCCACAAGACGGGCACGGATTTCCCGAATGAGGCGCGGCAGGTCGATGCCGCCGGCACAGACGTTCTTGCAGGCCTCGCAGCCGATACAGTTCTGGCTGAGGATCTTCGCCTTGTCCTGCCCGTGATAAAAATAGGTGAGGATGAGCCCGATGGCGCCGATGTAGACATAGCCCATGCGATGCCCGCCCACCAGACGGAAGACGGGGCAGACGTTGGCGCAGGCCCCGCAGCGCACGCAACGGAAGATCTGGGAGAAGAGGGGATCCCTGGCGATCTCGGTACGCCCGTTGTCCAGGAAGACCACATGCATGATCTTCTTGCCGGTCGGGGAGGCCGCGCAGTCGCCCGCGCCGTCCATGAAGGTAACGTAGGAGGTCAGGCGCTGGGCCGTGGCGTTGCGGGGCAGCACCTGCAGGGCCGTCAGGGCCACATCCAGCGTGGGCACGAGCTTGTCCAGCCCGGCCAGCACCACGTGCACGCGCGGCAGGGTGGTGACCATTTCGGCATTGCCCTCGTTGGTGACGGTGCTCACGCTGCCGTTTTCGGCCACGGCGAAGTTACAGCCGCTCACGCCCATGTCCGCGCGCAGATACTTACGGCGCAGCTGCACGCGCGCCACCTTGACCAGCCGCTGCACATCCGTATCCTGCGGGTCGCCGGTGGCCCTGGCGAAGTCGTCGGCCACCTGCTGCCGGGAAAGGTGGATGGCGGGCATGACCATGTGCGAGGGGCCCTCATGGCGCAGCTGGATGATCCATTCGCCGAGGTCGGTCTCGTCCACCACGAGGCCGTCGGCTTCCAGGCGCTTGTTGAGGTGGATCTCCTCAGCGGTCATGGACTTGGACTTGATGACGTATTTGACGTCGTTTTCTCTGGCGATGCGGGCAATGATCTCGTTGGCGTCGGCGGCCGTGGCCGCCCGGTGCACGATGACGCCGCGCTTTTCCGCCTCGGCCCGGAACTGCGTATAGAGTTCCTCCATGTGCCGGCAGGCGTCATCCTTGGCGTCGGCGATCTGCCGGATAAGGCCGCGTTCGTCCACTTCCTTGAAGATGGCTTCACGGTTGGCGCGATAGGCCACGGCAAAGGTATCCAGGGTCCGGCGCAGGAACGTGTCCTCCAGCGCGCTGTCGATGTCCTTGTGATAGCCGGACACGCTGCCGAGTTTTTCGCTGTTAGACATGGGCATCCTCCAGAAGAACGATATGCAGTTCCAGCGGGCCGTGCACGCCGACGGCGCTGACGCGTTCGATGTCGGCGGTGCGGCTGGGCCCGGTGATGAGCGTGGTGTAGCTGCCGGGGCACTCGGCCATGCGCTCGCGCAGAGGGGCGGCGATGGACGGCAGGTCGGGATAGATGGCGTCGGCGCGCAGGATGAGGATGTGCGTCTCGCTGATCATGCCGGCAAGACGGGTATCCTCATTATCGCCCACGGCCAGGCATGTGCCGCTGGCGGCCACGCCCAGACGGGCCGTGGTCAGGCCCACGTCGATGCCGGCCAGATGCTTCCGCAGGCCTTCCCGGAGGCAGGCGAAGCCCTGCGCGGCGCAGGCCTCGGCCAGCGCGGCAAAGTCCGCGTCCGCCAGATCGGGCGCGGCAAGGATCTTCTGCACGCGGGTGGGCACTTTATTGGGGCCGGCGGGGCCTTTTTCCACGTCTTCATCGGCCAGCAGCTCACAGGGAGCCTTGCGGGCGCAGACATCCACGGCGTATTGCAGGGCGGCGGCCATGTTGGGCAGGCGCTGCACCTGGGCGGCGACGGATTCCGCGCGGGCAATGAAGAGATCGACAAGTTCCTGGTTCACAGGGGCCATGAGTCACTCCTTTGAAACTATGCCGGGGCCTTGCCGTCCAGCCCCAGATGCTGTGCGTACAGCTGGACGGGATGGCGGACGACCACGGCGTCGTGATTTTGCGAAAGGACATCTTCCAGCTGCATCATGCAGGCTGGACAGGCGGCGGCCGCCACGGCGGCGCCGGTCTCCACGATGTTGTCCCGTTTGCGCTGACCGATGCGCAGGGAGAGGTCGTAATGGGTCAGATTGAAGGAGCCGCCGCAGCCGCAGCAGCGGTCGGCCTCGTCCATCTCCACCAGACGGCAGGGGGAGGACGCCCTGATGAGCGTGCGGGGCTGGCTGCGGATCCCCAGCCCCTTGGAGAGGTGGCAGGAATCGTGGTAGGTGACGGCCAGCGTGCCCTCGTCGCTTTCCGGCAGGGCCGCCACCTTGAGCACATCCACCAGAAAGGCGGTGATGTCCAGCGTCTTTTCGGCCAGGCGGGCGGCGGCGTCGCGCTCCAGCGTGCCGAGGCGCTGGGCATAGTGCGGCCAGAGGGAATGGATGGTCTTGGTGCAGGTGGGGCAGGGCGTGACGAGGTAGTCGAAATCGCCGCGCAAAATGGGCAGATTGACGGCGATCTGGCGCAGCATGCCCGTGGCGTCGCCCGAGGCCAGCGCGGGCATGCCGCAGCAGGCCAGCCCCTCCGGCAGGAAGACGGCCACCTTGTGATGGCGCAGCACGGCAAGGCAGGCCTGCGCCATGTCCACATAGAGCTTGTCCCCCATGCAGCCGGGATAGAAGGCCACCTTGAGGCCGCCTTCCGGGCGGGGCTCGTCCAGCGGGCCCGTGAGGGAGGTCAGGGAGCGGGGAGCAAGCGGGCGGATATGCCGTTTGCCCAGCAGAAAGGAGAGCATGGGCGCGCAGGCCGTCTCCTGTGCATCGTGGTTGCGGCGCAGCATGAGGCGTTGCAGGGGAGCGCCCACGCGCACGCTCAGGTTGAACAGTTCCGGCCGGGGCAGCAGGAAACGGAAGATCATCTTTTTCAGAGGCGGCAGACCGAGATAGGTGTTGACCACCTCGCGCGCTTCAAAAAAGATCTCCGTGATCTTCACGCCCGACGGACAGGCCGCCTCGCAGGAGCCGCAGAGCAGGCAGCGGTCGAGCTTGCCCGCCACGGCCTGCGGATCGCAGATGAGCTCGTGGGCCAGGTTGCTCACCAGCGCCAGTTTGCCGCGGGCCACATCGGCTTCTTTCATGGTGGCCCCGAACATGGGGCAGACGCTCTGGCAAAGGCCGCAGCGCATACAGGCCGCCAGCCGGTCATCCAGCGCCATGAGACGCCGGGCAAGGGAATGCAGATCGCTCATCGCGGCCCCCCTAACGGATGCTCACCAGCTTGGTGGGATTGAGCAGCCCCTTGGGATCAAGGGCGCGCCGCAGCCGCTGCGAGAAGAGGATGGTGCCGCGGGAGGTCTCCTTTTCCATCCACCTGGCCTTGGCCGTGCCGATGCCGTGCTCGCCGGACAGCGTGCCGTGCAGGCTGATGGCCGTCTCGAACATCTCGTCGATGGCCGCCTCCACCCGGGCGAACTCGTCGGCATCGCGCTTGTCGCAAAGGAAGGTGGGATGCAGGTTGCCGTCGCCGGCGTGACCGAACGTGCCGACCTCCACACGATGTTTGGCGGCGATGTCGGTAACGGCCTTCATCATGGCCGGGATCTGCGAGCGGGGCACGGTGGCGTCTTCCAGGATGGTGGTGGGGCGGGCGCGGGCCAGCACCGGCAGGGCCATACGCCGCGCTTCCCAGAGTTTTGTCTTTTCGGCGGCGTCGCGCGCCACATGTACGGCCGTGGCGCCGGTGGTCTTGAGCACGCGCTCCACGGCCTCGGCATCGTCGGCCACCTGGGCCGGATGCCCGTCCACCTCGATGAGCAGGATGGCGGCCGCATCACGCGGCAGGCCGGCATGAGTGAAGTCGTCCACGCGCACGATGGTGTTGTTGTCCAGGAATTCCAGCGTACAGGGGACCACATGGGCGGCGATGATGCCGGCCACGGCTTCGGCGGCCTTCTGCATGTCGTCAAAGACGGCCATGAGGGCCTTGGAGGCCTTGGGCGGCGGCACGAGCTTGAGGATGGCCTGGGAGATGACGCCAAGCGTGCCCTCGCTCTGGGTGAGCATGCCCGCCAGATTGTAGCCGGTGACGCATTTGACGGTGCGCGAACCGCTCTTGACCACTTCGCCGGTGGCGTCGAAAAACTCCACGCCCATGACGTAATCCTTGGTGACGCCGTACTTGAGGCCGCGCAGGCCGCCCGCGTTCTCCGCGATGTTGCCGCCGATGGTGGAGACGGACTGCGAGCCCGGGTCCGGCGGATAGAACAGCCGGCGCTTTTCCACGGCCGCGGCGAATTGCGCCGTGATGACGCCGGGTTCCACCACGGCGTAGAGGTCGTTCTCGTTGATCTCCAGGATGCGGTTGAGGCCGTTGGTCAGGATGACCACCGTATCCGGCACGTCGGGGATGACGCCGCCGGACAGGTTGGTCCCCGCGCCGCGCACGGTCATGGGGATGCCGTTGTCGTACAGTTTTTTGACGCACTGGCCAAGCTGTTCGGTGGTGGTGGGGCGCACCACCAGCGTGGGCACGACAGGCGCGAGCACCGCGGAGTCATAGGAATAGCTCTGCCGGTCGGCCTCGGAGCTGAACACGTTCTCGGGGCCGAGCAGGGCCTCGAAATCCTTGATGAGAGCATTGTTTGCCATGAAAGAACCCTCAAGACCCGCCGTGAAGTTACACCTTGTTACCAAATGACGGCGAGCCAGTGAAAAATGATGACTATCTTACGTGAGAGGCACTGCCCTGTAAAGTCCGGGCCGAAACGAGGCCGGTATGATGTCTTGCGCAGACTGTCCCGATCCGGGGATCATGCTGGCGCGCCCTCTCCCTGTCCGTCGGCCAGCGCACAGATGAAGGCAAAGGCCTCCGGGCTGACCGGCTGCACGGACAGGCGGCTGCCCCGGCGCATGAGCTCCATGCCCGCCAGTTCCGGGAAGGCGGCCAGCTCCTTGCGGCGCAGCGGATGGGGGAAGGCCCTTTCCAGCTGGACGTCCACCATTTCCCAGATGGGCTTTTCCGGCGTGGCGCGGGGGTCGAAATGGCTGTTTTCCGGGTCCTGCGCCGTATGGTCGGGGTAGGCTTCCCGCACCACGCGCACCAGGCCGACGATGGCCGGGTCCGCGCCGCTGTGGTAGAAGAAGCCGCGATCGCCCACCCGCATGGACTTCATGAAGTTACGAGCCTGATAGTTGCGTACGCCGTCCCAGGAGGTCGTCTGTTGCGGCGCGCCGGCCAGATCCTGCCACGAAAAGCACTCCGGTTCGGATTTGAACAGCCAGTGTCGCATCAAGGCGTCCCCCTCTGTAGGCACGCCGGCAGACCGCCCGCCGGCGATGGTGGATGATGATATGAAACCATGCGGGCAAGGCCCCCGTCATGTCAAGAAGGCAGGGCGGAAAGAAGAGGCGCTCAATCTTTTTTTCTTATCTTGTTGACGCATATGGGGCGGATAAGATATTATCCTGAAAATATCCTGAAAAAGGACAGTCCCTTCCCTTCCTCGGCATGGCGGATGGAGGGGAGGGGGCAAGGATGAACTTCTAACGTGTCTGGAGAGGCATATGGCTTGGACTCAGGTGTACGATCCCGCCGGGGGTGCGTTGCTGTCCGCGCTGTGCGCGGCCGTTCCGCTCATTGCGCTTTTTTACATGCTGGCCGTGCGCCGCGCCAAAGGACATCATGCCGCCGGTGCGGGCGTGGTGCTTTCCTTCGCGCTGGCCGTGCTTGTCTGGGGGATGCCGGCCTCCACGGCATTCAGCTCCTTTTTGTATGGGGCGGCCTTCGGCCTGTTCCCCATCGTGTGGATCGTGGTTACGGCGGTCTGGGTCTACAACATGACCGTCGAGTCCGGCGAGTTCGAATACATCAAGCAGTCCCTGGCGCGCCTGACCGATGACCGCCGCCTCCAGGCCATCTTCATCGCCTTTGCCTTCGGCTCCTTCATCGAGGGGACGGCTGGCTTCGGCACGCCCGTGGCCATCACCGCCGCCATGCTGGTGGGGCTGGGCTTCAAGCCGCTCTACGCCGCCGGCATCTGTCTCATCGCCAATACCGCGCCCGTGGCCTTCGGGGCCATCGGCGTGCCGATCATCGTGGCCGGACAGGTCTCGGGCTTCTCCGATCTGCACATCAGCGCCATCGTGGGACGCCAGCTGCCGTTCCTGTCGGTCATCGTGCCGCTCTGGCTCTGCGTGGTCATGTGCGGCTTCAAGCGTTCGATGGAAGTGCTGCCCGCCATCATTGTTTCCGGCGTCTGCTTTGCCGGATCGCAGTTCCTGTTCTCCAACTTCCACGGCCCGACCCTGCCGGACATCATGTCCGCCATCATCGCCATCATCGGCCTCGTGCTGCTGCTGCGCGTCTGGAAGCCGGCGCGCATCTTCCGCTTTGAAGGCGAGGCCGAAGCCGTCCTCGAGGGTGAGGCTCCCCGTTTCGGCGTGGTGCTGCGCGCCTGGGGGCCCTACATCATCCTGGCCGTGATGGTCTTTTTCTGGGGCCTGCCGCAGTTCAAGAATCTTCTCAACGCCATCCCCGGTTCGGTCATCACGTTCAGCTGGCCCGGCCTTGATGGTCTGGTGATGAAGGCCGCTCCCATCCTGCCCGAAGGCAAGGACCCGGTGTATCCGGCGGTCTTCACCCTCAACTGGCTCTCCGCGGGCGGCACGGCCATCCTCATTGCCGGCTTCCTGTCGGTGCCGCTCATGCCCGGCTACAGTTTCGGCCGCGCCGTGAGCTGTTTCTTCCGTACCATCGTGCAGCTGCGCTTCCCCATCCTGACCATCGCCATGATCCTGGGGCTGGCCTACCTCATGAACTACTCCGGCATGAGCTCCACGCTGGGCATCGCCTTCACCCTGACCGGCAGCATCTTCCCCCTCTTTGCGCCGCTGCTGGGCTGGCTCGGCGTGTTCCTGACCGGTTCGGACACCTCGTCCAACGCGCTGTTCTGCGGCATGCAGCGCTCCACCGCCGAAGTGGTGGGCATGCCGCCCGAACTGGCCGTGGCCGCCAACTCTTCCGGCGGCGTGACCGGCAAGATGATCTCGCCCCAGTCCATCAGCGTGGCCACCGCCGCCACCAGCATGGTGGGACAGGAAGGCGACCTCTTCCGCTTCGCCCTGCCGCACAGTATCGCCATGACGGCGTGCATCTGCGTGCTGACCTGGCTGCAGGCCACCGTACTGAGCTGGATGCTGCCGTAAGCTTCGCGCGAAGAGGGTTTGTCGGGACATCTGTCAAACCGATTGCGGCGTGAGCGGAGCCCCTCTTCACGCGGATGACTCGGCGAGAGATGTTCGGACTCCTTTTCTGAGGGGGCGGTTCGCAAGGACCGCCCCCCGCCGCTTTTTCCCTGGTCAGCCTGCACGATCCCCCCCAGCGGCAAGCGTCCGTCCCGGCGGGGCGTCACCCCGTCGCGCAGATTCTTTCCTTCCAGGTCCTCCATTTTCCCCCAGCGCCCTCTTGTGAGGAATGAGTCAGGGACTCGAGGCAAGTCCGCCTTCGAGGTGCGCGCTGCGGCTCGACACTCCATCATCGGTCGGGATGCGTCAGACTGTGGGCATGGTCAGCAATGAGCCGTTCCCGCAAGCTCTCATCTTTTTTGCGCTCGCATGACAGATTAATAGGTTTAATCGATGAATTATTGTTGCTATTTTATATGGGTTGAATTTTAAAAATATATCACTCTTGAAAGCGGAATATACTTGCATGAATTTTCGTTATATGTTATAAAAAATGATGCTACGGCATCCGTTTGTCAGTTTTATGACGAGATTGCTGCCCGCGAGGATTTGTCTTGCCATATCGTATATTCTCATATAAGGAAGTAGCGTCATCAATATACAGCGCTCAAATTTGTTGGGATGCACTTTGTCAATCTTGTAACAGGAGGGTACTGCATTGCAAAACACGACTTCACGCTGGAATTCTTTTGACACCATGTGGATGCTCAATCTGTTCGGCACCGCCGTGGGCGCGGGGATTCTTTTCCTCCCCATCAAGGCGGGCGCATCCGGCGTCTGGCCGCTGATAGCGATCACGCTGCTTACCGGCCCCATGGTCTATCTTTCCCACCGCGCTCTGGCGCGGTTCGTGCTCTCGTCCGCAAAACCCGGCAGCGACATCACGGAGGTCGTGGAAGAGCATTTCGGCTCCTCGGCCGGAAAGCTGATCACCGTCCTGTATTTTTTCGCCATCTACCCAATTTTGCTGATCTATGGCGTAGGCATCACCAATACCGTGGGCTCCTTTCTCGTCAATCAGCTTGGCATGGCCTCGCTGGCCACCGTGCTCGAGCCCTACACGCTGAGCCGCTTCATACTTTCCGGCGTGCTGGTGGGCGCCATGATCCTCGTCATCGTGGTGGGCGAAAGCTTCGTGCTCAAGTTCAATGAAAAACTTGTCTATCCGCTCTGCGCCACCCTTCTTGGCCTGTCGATCTATCTGATCCCGCACTGGAACATGAGCATGTTCTCCGAGATGCCCGGCGTTGGCGACTTCGCCACGACCATCTGGCTGACCCTGCCCGTGCTGGTCTTTGCCTTCAACCACTCGCCCGCGATCTCGTCCTTTGCCGTTGCAGAGCAGAACGAATACGGGATCGCGGCCGAAGAGAAGGCGCGCGTCACCCTGCGGAATACGACGGGCATCCTGGTGGTTTTTGTCATGTTTTTCGTGTTCAGCTGCGTGTTCAGCCTGACCCCACAGGACCTTGCCGAAGCGCAGCGCGAGAACATCCCCATCCTCTCCTACCTGGCAAACCGCTTTGACAATCCCGTCATTTCCTATTTCGGACCGCTGATCGCTTTCCTTGCCATCGCCACATCCTACTTTGGACATTACCTCGGCGCTCGTGAAGGACTGCACGGCATTTTGCACAAATATCTGCGCGACAGCGGCAAAAGTTACGACGCCGCCAGGCTCAACCGGGGATTGACCCTCTTTTTCTTCATCTCCGGCTGGATTGTCGCCACCATCAACCCAAGCATCCTCGGCATGATCGAGACCCTTGGCGGTCCGATCATCGCCATGATCCTCTTCATCATGCCCATGTATGCCATCCGCCGCATACCGGCCATGCACAAGTTCCAGGGGCAGTTCTCCAACGTCTTCGTGACGGTGATGGGCCTCATCACCATTGCCTCTCTGCTTGGGGCGATACTGTTCTGATGTTCGATCGCGCCGTGCGGCCACCCGCGCGGCGCATTTTTCATACGCTTGCCCAACGCGGCGGAAACGGAGTTTTCCCATGTCACACCCCTCTTTACGTCCGGTCACGACTGCCCGCCCCCCCATCACTACCACGCTCTTCGACTTCTTCAAGGTAGGGCCCGGTCCTTCCAGCTCCCACACCATCGGCCCCATGAAAGCGGCCTGTGATTTTCTTGAACTCTGCCGCGCCCTGCCGTCGGATACTCTGGCGCGGGCGGAGGCCCTGCGAGTGGAGTTGCTCGGCTCCCTCAGCGCCACCGGGATAGGGCACGGAACGAATGTGGCGGTTCTTGCCGGCCTGCTGGGCTCCCAGCCGGAAACCTGCCCGGGCGATGTTCTGACCTCGCTTGGCCGCGATCCCGATGCCCGCCATGATGTCAGCATTGGCGGCAAAACGCTGAGCGTGGGACTCGCCGATGTGGTATTTGGACCAGTGGCCCACGACGCTCCCTTCAGCAATACGCTGCGGGCTTTCCTGCTTGACGCCGGAGGGAGATCGCTTTTCGAGAGGGAATACTATTCCGTCGGCGGCGGGTTCATCCAGTGGCAGGGCTGGACTCCCCCGGAAAGAGGGAAGCCGCGTTACCCCTACGGCACCATGCAGGAATTGCGCGGCCATCTCGCGAAAACAGGACTCACCCTGCACGAGCTCATGCTTGAAAACGAGACCGCCATTACCGGGATGAGCCGTCCCGCGATCTATGAACGGCTTGATGAGATCATGGAAGCCATGTACGACAGCGTGCGCCGCGGGCTTGCGGCCACAGGCAAGCTTCCGGGGACGCTCGGCGTCTGGCGGAAGGCCGCAAGCCTGCTCGACCATGCGAAGCAAATGCCCATTGCCGTTGACCGCTTTCTGGCCAAGCTCAGCGCTTATGCCTTTGCGGTCGCCGAGGAGAACGCCAGCGGCGGTGTCATCGTCACCGCGCCGACCTGCGGCGCGGCGGGCGTCATGCCAGCTCTGCTGTATTCCATGCGCAACGATATGAACATAGGTGAACGCGCTCTGCGCGAGGGTGTGCTGGCTTCGGCAGCCGTGGGTTTCCTCGCCAAGCACAATGCGGGCATCGCTGGCGCGGAAGTGGGTTGTCAGGGTGAAGTGGGTGTGGCGGCCAGCATGAGTGCGGCCATGCTGGCCCATGCGCGTGGCTGCGCCATTGCTGATGTGGAAAATGCCGCGGAGATCGCGCTGGAGCATCACCTGGGGCTGACGTGCGACCCCGTGGGGGGATATGTGCAGATACCCTGCATAGAGCGCAACTCCGTGGGGGCGATCAAGGCCTATAGCGCCATGCTGATCGCCACATGCGAAGAAAGCTTCCAGCACAAGGTCACGCTGGATGCCGTCATCAGCGCCATGGGGGAGACCGGCAGGGAGATGAGCAACAAATTCAAGGAAACAAGCGAAGGCGGACTTGCCGTCAGCATCGTCGAATGCTGAGGCGGCATAGGCGCATCGTGCGAGTCTGGCCCACGCCGCATCTTTCGCGTTGGAACGGCGTGGGCCGTCTTTTTTTTCATGCCAGACGCCGGTCGCGATGCGGACTTTCCCAAGCGGGACGGCCGCCCCGGATCGCTTGGCGGCTGAAGATTCCGTCCTCTCAGCCCTTCCGGCTGGCGCTTTTCAGGGCCTGTTAACACAAATTTTGCAAATAATTTCAATAAATAAGATAGACAGGTTACGTGCACTCCGCTTGCTCCTGGAGGCGGGGTCGCCTTGCGTCCCCGATGCTTCCCCGGTAAAAGCGCGCTGGGAAAGGGATGGGGGCTTGGGGGAAGGGGCCCCCTCCAGCGCCGGCAGCGACCCGACGGGCGGTCGTAGGCCGTGCCCGCTAGGCGAGGAAGGAGCCTTGCAGGCATCGACAGCAGCGCGAGGGATCCACCGTCCCCCCAAGCTGTCAACGAATGGTGTTGGCAGGCCCTAACTGCCGGCGCGGCGCGGTTGCAGGTAGTCGGTATCCAGATTCAGGCGGTGAGGGTGACTGGCGTTGCGCTGGGCGGGCAGGCTGACGCTCCCTTCCACGGAGAGCGGCTTGCGGGAAAGCCCGAAGGGCTCCAGCTCGCTCATGGGGAAGGCCGTACGGGTGACGCCGTCGCCGATGATGTAGAAAACCATGATGCGGCGGTCGTCATGGCCGGCCAGCAGCACCGTGGTCGCCGGGTGGCCGCTGGACACCTTGCCCGTGGCGTTGTTGAGCAGGGAGGGCATGCGGACGTCGCTGCGGTGGAGGATCTCCAGAAAGTCGTTGCCGGTGCGCCCCACGAAGCTTACCAAGGAGCTGCCGTCCGGGCTGACCAGCAGGCTCACCGGCACGGTGCCGCCGTGGATGCCGATATAGGTGGGCCGGGCTCCTTCGGGCATGACCTGCCAGCCGTCCGCGGCAGCCGCGGCGGCGAGCCGAAGGGGCGGCAGCAGGAGCAGGGCCGCCCAGAGAAGGGACAGGAAACGCGGCATCATGTGTCCTTGGCGGAGAGCGTCTGTAGAGCGTCGTTCATCTGCGAAACAGCGGGAGGATGCGGGCAAAAGGTCTGCCCTGTCAAGGGGCTGTAGCCGTTCGCCCCTGCCTTGTCAAGAGCGGGCGGGGCCGCTGCCGCGGGTGCTCAGCGTCGTTTGCGCCGTTCCGTGCCGGCGGGTTTTTCCGGCACGGGGGCGGGCGGGGCCGGCGGAGGCGTCAGGTCCGGGGGCGCGGGGATGACCGGGATATTTTCGCTGCTGCCGAGCCAGTGCAGGAAGAAGGAGAGCAGTTCCTGGCGCAGCAGTCCCTGTTGACGCTGGCGCTCCTGGGGAGTGATGCTCAGGCAGAGTTCGGGCAGTTCCTCGGCCAGCGAGGGAGGACATGGCGCGGGCAGAGCCCACGCGTCCGCGTCCGGCAGACGCAGGAAGCGGGCCCGCCGGCCAAGGCGACGGGCCAGTTCCTCGGTCAGCCGGCTGTCGCTGTCGTCGTCCTGCGCGGCGCTGACCAGCAGCAGGCGCGGATAACACCAGCGCAGGCCTTTGTCGAACAGCATGAGGTGGGTGGGATTGACGGCGGCCACCACCTTGATGCGCGTATCCGCCGGGCTGACGGTGAGCGGCAGTTTGTTGCAGAGCTTGTCCATCTGCCGGCGTGCCCAGACATTGCAATAGGGATCCTGCGGCGTGGCGGCGGCACAGTAGACGTCCAGGCGTTCGCAGTCGGGCAGCGCGCCGCCCAGCAGCAGTCCTGTTGTCCCGCCAGAGCCGAAGCCCAGGACGCCGATACGCTGCGGGTCGATGCTCTTGCCGAGTTTTTCATGGCGCAGCAGCAGGTCGATAAGGGTGCGGATCTCCTTCAGGCGGCCCGCGAACTGCTGCCAGGTGTGCAGCGCATCCATATTGCGCATGCAGTCCTGGGCATGGGTGGGCGCGGCCACCACGAAGCCGTGCTCGGCCAGCCAGGCGGCGGTATCATGGTAGGAGAAGCGGGTCCCGGCCGAGGGGTGGGAAAGCACGATGAGCGGGAAGCGTCCGGCCACGGCCTCGCCGTTGAGGGCGGCTTCCACCCGCCAGGGCGGGAAGCGCAGCTCCCGCGGGGTCCAGTTCGTGGGATACCAGACGTTCACGTCCAGGCGCACGCCGTCATCCGGCAGCCAGAAGCCCAGGGTGCGCAGCCCCACGCGGTAGGTCTCCTCCGCGCGGGCCGTGACGGGCGGCAGGGCGGCGAGCAGCGTCCAGCAGAGCAGCACGGCGGGCAGGATGACGCGGAGAAGGAATGCGCCGGTGGGGCGGCGAAGGAAAAACGACGGGCGATGCTGCATGGATGGAGGACCTCGACGGCGGAATGTCCCCTGTTGTGCCACAAGCGGCCTTGGGGTACAAGAGCATGACGGGCGGCAGCGCCCGTGATGTTCTTGCGCGAGGTCATAATGGAACTGTTCTCCTTCCTGGTGGATTTCATCCTGCATATCGACGACCATCTTTTTGAACTGGTGGCCGACTACGGTCTGTGGATCTACGTCATCCTTTTTCTCATCGTCTTCTGCGAGACCGGTCTTGTGGTGACGCCCTTTCTGCCGGGCGACTCTCTGCTGTTCGCCTCCGGCGTGGTGGCCGGCACGGGACATATGGGCTATCTGGAGGTGCTGGGCGTGCTGCTGGTCGCAGGCGTTTGCGGCGATGCCGTGAACTATGCCATCGGGCGGCATGTGGGCCCGGCTATCTTTTCGCGGGATTCCCGCTTCATCAAGAAAGAGCACCTGCTCACGGCCCATGCCTTTTACGAGCGGCACGGCGGCAAGGCCATCGTGCTGGCGCGGTTCGTGCCCATCGTGCGCACCTTCGCGCCCTTTGTGGCGGGCATCGCCCTCATGTGTCCGCGGCAGTTCTTTTCCTTCAATGTCCTCGGCTGCTGCCTCTGGGTGGGGAGCCTCGTCTCGGCAGGCTATTTCCTGGGCAATCTGCCCTGGGTGCGGGAGAATTTCGGCATCATCGTCTACGCCATCGTCGTTATTTCCGTGCTGCCGGTGATCATCGAGCTGCTGCGGGCCCGCTTCGGCAAGCGGCAGGCCGCGCCGCGAGAGCTGTCCAATCCCTACGAGCGGACGCCGGAGGACAAGTAGGGGCATGCCCCGGCGGGGCGGCCTCAGGCCGTGAGGCCGTCGTCGATCACCCGCAGGCGGCCGTCCTCCATGAGAGCGGTGCGGTTGAGGCAGGAGGGGCCGTCCGCGGGCAGATGGGAGACGAAGACCAGATGCAGTCCCTCGGCCGCCAGCTTGTCCAGCAGGGCAAGGTACTGGCGGCGGCTGCCCTCGTCGAGCCCGGAGCAGGGTTCGTCCAGCAGGAGGATGTCGGGGCCGCCCAGCAGGGAGCGGGCAAGGAAAAGGCGGCGGAGCTGGCCGGTGGAGAGGCTGCGGATGGATTTTTCCGCCAGGGTGATGCAGTCCAGGCGGGCCATGACGGCGCGGGCCTGCGCCATCTCCTCCTCGCTGTATTCGCGGTAGTTGCCCACGGTATTGTCCCAGCCGGAACAGACCAGCTCCAGCGCGGTCAGACTGTAGCCGTACTGCGCCTGCGAAAGATCGCTGACCAGCCGTACGCCCTTGCGGATTTCCTGCAGAATGGCCGTGCTGCCGCCCTGTCCGGGAAGGTGGCGTCGCAGGCTGCCGCCGTCGGCCACGAATTCATCCCCGGCCAGCATGCGCAGGAAGGTGGATTTCCCCGAGCCGTTGGCCCCCACGATGCGCCAGTGTTCGCCCTGCCGCAATTGCCAGGTGATGGCGTGCAGCACTTCCTTCCGGTCGATGAAGACCGTGGCGTTGCGGACATCCAGCAGCGGCATGCCGCTCCCGGCCGCCCGGGGCCGCGGGCTTGCGGCGGCCGGTTGCGGCCGTTCGCTTTCCGCCGGCGGCGTCTGCCCTTCGGGCAGGAGACGCCCGGCCGCGACCCAGCGTACATGACGACACCAGACGGGGAGCTGTTCGGGCCGGTGCGTGCTCATAATGATGGTGCTGTGCTCCCGGGCCCTGTCCAGTTCGGCAAAGAACAGTTCCCTGTGGCGGTCGTCGAGGCCGTCCGCGCATTCGTCCAGCAGCAGGAGGGCGGGGCGGCGCACCAGCGCCCGGGCCAGCAGCAGCAGGCGCAACTGTCCCTGTGACATCTCCGGCACAGAGCTGTCCAGCAGGGGGAGGGCGTCCAGGCGGCGGGCCAGCGCCTCGGCGTCCCGCTGTCGTTCGTCGGCGGTGGTGCTGTAGAGGAGGGGGGTATCGTCAAAGCCGGTGAGCAGCAGCTCGCGGCCGCTGATGTACCAGCCCTGGCGCTGATAATTCTCCTGCTGGGCCGGGGAGACCAGCGCGCTGATGGCCCGCCCGGCAAGCGGGGCGTCCTCCGGGCCGTCCGGGCCATTCCAGAGCACGCGCCCCTCCGTTGGCCAGCACTGGCCGTGCAGCAGGCGGAGCAGCGTGGACTTGCCGGCGCCGTTGTCGCCCATGAGGGCGCAGTGCGCCCCCCGCTCGATGGACCAGACGATATGCCGCAGGGCCCATGCTCCCGGCTCGCCGGGGAGGGGCAGACTGACATTTTCCACGCGTACAAGTTCGTTCATCAGGACTCCTCGGCAGCAGGAAGGGGAGAAGCAGCCGGCAGCCGGCTGTCCGGCGGGAGTCTAGCCCAAGGCGTGGAGAAAGGCCAGCGGCGGCAGTCGCCGCGGTGCGGGCCGAAAAAAAGGGCCGCCCCGCTCAGGGGCAGCCCGGATAGCCCGTATGCGCCGTCTTATTCGGCTTTTTCCAGGATCACTTCCGCATCGGGATGTGCCTGCCGCATGGCTTCATGCATGGCGGCGGCATCGGCAAAGGCCCGGAAGGGGCCCACGGTCTCCGCCTTGTCCAGGCTGCGGAACCGTACATAATAGGCTTCATCCGTGGAGAGGGGGGTGCCGTCGGCATCGCTCACGACCTCAAGCCGTACATTGCCGACGCCGCGGCGGCGCATGTCGATCTTGTCGGCCGCCGCGTAGGACAGGTCGATGATGCGTCCGCGCGTGAAGGGGCCGCGGTCGGTCACGCATACCATGACGCTCTTGCCCGATTGCTCGTCGGTGACGCGCACCACGGTACCGATGGGCAGGGTACGATGTGCCGCCGTGAAGGTGTACATATCGTAGCCGATGCCGCTGGCCGTCTTCTTGTTGTGAAATTTGGAGCTGTAGTAGGAAGCCTTGCCAAGCAGGAAGTCGGATTTGCGGGCACGCTCCAGCCAGACGTCGCGGTTGGCATCGGCGTGTTGGGCTTTTTTCTCGGCGGCGGGGGATTTTTTCCGTTTTGCCTTGCGGGATTCGGCCTTGCTCCTGGCGGGGGCCGTCTCTTTCGCATGAACGGCCAGCGGTGCGACGAGGCCGAGACAGGCCACGGCAGCCGCACAGATGGCAAGCCTGCGCATCAATTTCATGGGGTCTCCTTTGCTGAAGTACAGGTGCACCGCCCTGACGGGGTGGCGCAGGCCGCATGTACGCGGCCCACTCGGTCTGCGGTCGGGGACCGGCAGACGGGGTTTGCCTTTACGGGTATCACTCCTCCTACGTGGCGGGCAGTATGCCTCAGATGATCGCGTCTGTCAAGCGTTGCTTCCCTTTTATTTCAAGTAGTTATCGCTATCGCTCTCTGTGGGGGAGGCCTCCCGGGGCCGCACGGGCCGTTGCGCGCCGTCCGGGGCGGCCGGGGGGCGCAAGGCTGGCCTTTGCGCCGGTCATGGCGTAGCATCCTTCCCGGCAGGCGCAACGCGCCGGAGCCTCCGGCATGCCTGCCGTCCGCAAACGCATTTTCGAGGATATGTCCATGACACATGACGTCTTTGCCGGCCGGCGGGAGCGCCTGCGGGCGTTGTTGCGGCAACGGGGGCTGGATGCCCTGCTGGTGAGCCGGGCCCCCAACCGCTATTATCTTTCCGGCTTCGAGCTCCACGATCCCCAGTGCGACGAAAGCGCCGGGCGTCTCATCATCTGCGCCGACGGCCGCGACTGGCTGGCCACCGATGCCCGTTACAAGGACGCCGCCGCCCGGCTGTGGGACGCGGAGCGCATCCTCATCTACGGCCATGACTCGGCGGGCGAGCTGGCCGGCCTGCTGCGGCGCTGCGGCGGGCGGGTCGGGCTGGAGGCCCGCGCGGTGAGCCTTGACTTTGCCCGTGCGCTGAGGCGGCGGGCAGGCGGCGCGTTCACCCTGGAAGGGGCGGACGGGCTGGTGGAGGAACTGCGCCTCATCAAGGACGGCGCCGAGATCGCGGCCCTTGAGCGCTCCTTTGCCCTGAACCATAGATTGTTGCGCTGGCTTGAGGAAGAATTGCGGCCCGGGCGCAGCGAACGGGAGCTGGCCTGGCTCGTGGAGCGCTTTTTTCGGGAAAACGGCGCGTCGGAACAGGCCTTTGCCGGTATCGTGGCCGTGGGGCCCAATGCCGCTCTGCCGCACGCCATCCCCGGCGAGACCCGCGTGACGGAAAACTGCCCCGTCCTCGTGGATGTGGGCTGCCGGGTGGACGATTACTGCTCCGATCAGACGCGGACCTTCTGGGTGGGCGACAAGCCGCACGCGGACTTCACGCGGACGCTGGAGCTCGTGCAGGCGGCGCAACAGGCCGCGCTGGACATGATGCGTCCCGGCGTACGCATGTGCGACGTCTACGCCGCGGCCCGCGCGATCTTTGAGAAGGCGGGGACGGCGGAGGCCTTCACCCACGGGCTCGGACACGGGGTGGGGCTGGAGACGCACGAGGCCCCCTCCCTCTCGCCGCAGCGGGAGGAGCCCCTCAAGCCCGGCATGGTGGTGACGGTGGAGCCGGGCCTCTACTACCCGCAATGGGGCGGCGTGCGCTGGGAGTATACCGTCCTCGTGGAAGAGGACGGCGTGCGCCTGCTGTAGGGGCTGCCCGGAGCGCGACGCATCCCCCCGCCCGCCGGCGAAAACAGCTTGACAGAAGACGGGGATCAAGGTAATCATTCCCGTTCCTTGCTCGTGCCGGAAGGGCACGGGCTGATCAGTCCAAAAGGAGATAATCATGCGGAAATTTGAAACCCTGCTCCTCCTTTCGCCGGAGCTTTCCGCCGAGAACCGCGAGGGCATCCTTGCCGCCCTTACTGGTGTGGTGGAACGTGAAAAAGGCGTCATGGAAGAAGTGGATCACTGGGGCATGCGCGATCTGGCCTATCCGGTGCGCAAGCAGATGCGCGGCTACTATGTGCGTCTTGTGTACAATGCCCCGGCCCAGCTCGTCGCGGAACTTGAGCGCAACATTCGCATTACCGACGGCATCTTCAAGTTCGTGACCGTCAAGCTGGCTGACGAAGTGGAGGTCGCGTAATGGCTTTCAAGAAAAAATTCGCCCCGCGTCGCAAGTTCTGCCGCTTCTGCGCGGACAAGGAACTGCCCCTGAACTACAAGCGCCCCGACGTGCTGCGTGATTTCATCACCGAGCGCGGCAAGATCATCGCCCGCCGCATCACCGGCACCTGCGCGCATCATCAGCGTCTGCTGACCACCGAAATCAAGCGCGCCCGCCAGATGGCCCTGCTCATCTACACGGCCACCCATGATTCCGGCGTCAAGAAAAAGAGCATGATCTAAGGAGGCGCACATGAAACTGATCCTTCGCGCCGATGTGGAAAATCTCGGCAATCTTGGCGACGTGGTGAACGTGCGCCCCGGCTACGGTCGTAACTTCCTGCTGCCGCAGGGACTTGCCATGGTGGCCTCCGAAGCCAACCTCAAGGTGTTCGAGCTGGAACGCAAGAAGCTCCAGGAACGCATGGACGCCCTGCGCGCCGACGCGCAGTCCATCTGCGAACGCCTCGAAGCCCTGGACGTGGTCATCCCCATGCATGTGGGCGAGAACGACAAGCTGTACGGCTCCGTCACCTCCACCATCATCGGCGATGCGCTCGCCGCCCTGGGGGTGGAAGTGGACCGTCGCCGTATCCTGCTGGACGCCCCCATCCGCAGCCTTGGCGAGCATCCGGTGCGCGTGCGTCTGCATGCCAGCATCATCGCCACCGTGCCGGTGAAGGTCATCTCCGACAGGCCGGAAGAGCCCGCCGAAGCGGAAGCCGCGCCGGCTGAGGAAAGCGCTGAAGCCGCCGCCGAATAAGGGCATATGGCCACATCATCCGACATGAGCGCCGCCTCCGGCTCCCGAGCCGGGGGCGGCGGTTCCTTTTCCGGCAGAGGGAGCGGCGGCCGCAACGCCGAAGCGGACCTGCTGCGCCGCGTGCCGCCGCACAGCGCCGAGGCGGAACAGGCCGTGCTCAGCGGCGTGCTCATGCGGCCCGACGCCCTGCATATCATCGTGGACATCCTCTCCGCCGAGGATTTCTACCTTCCCGCGCATGCGGCCATCTTTGCCGCCATCCTTGATCTCTACCGCAAAAATGCTCCCATCGACCTCGTGACCCTGGCCGAGCAGCTTCGCTCTCGCGGGACGCTGGAAGAGGCGGGCGGGGCCGTCTACCTCGGCGAGCTGGCCCAGGCCGTGGTATCGGGGGCCAATGCCGAATACTATGCCGGCATCGTGCGGGACAAGGCCCTGCAGCGCAATCTGATCACGGCCTGTTCCGGCATCATCGGCAATTGCTACGACGCCTCGCGGGATGTGAGCAGCCTGCTGGACGAATCGGAGCAGGCGGTCTTCGCCATCTCCCAGCGCACCACGGGCCGGGATTTTTCGGACGCGGCCGAACTGGTGGCCCGGGTGTTCGACGATCTGTCCCGCATGGCCGGCACACAGGATCTCATCACCGGCGTCACCACCGGCTATACGCGTCTGGACAAGCTGACGGCGGGGCTGCAAAAGTCCGACCTCATCATCGTGGCGGCCCGGCCCAGCATGGGCAAGACGGCCTTTGCCATGTGCATGGCCCTGCATGCCGCCATCCGCCAGAACATCCCCGTGGCCGTCTTTTCGCTGGAGATGAGCAAGGAACAGCTCGTGCAGCGCATGCTTGCCGTGCAGGGCAAGGTGGACGTGTCCAAGATGCGGCGTCCGGCGCTGCTGACCGATGCCGAGTGGGCCCACCTGTCCCAGGCGGCGGACACCATCTCCGCGGCCCCCATCTACATCGACGACACGCCCGCCCTCTCCACGCTGGAGCTGCGCTCCCGCGCGCGCCGGCTGAAGAGCGAGAAGGGGCTCGGCCTGGTGGTGGTGGATTACCTGCAGCTCATGCGGGCCGGCCGGCGGGTGGACTCGCGCGAGCTGGAGATCTCGGAAATCTCGCGCTCCCTCAAGGGCCTGGCCAAGGAGATGGACGTGCCCGTGGTGGCTCTCTCCCAGCTCAACCGCAAGGTGGAAGAGCGCAGCGACAAGCGGCCCATGCTCTCGGATCTGCGTGAATCGGGCGCCATCGAGCAGGATGCCGACGTCATCCTGTTCGTCTACCGGGATGACGTGTACCGCTATGCCAAACCGGCCGAGCGCCCGCCCAGGGGCGTGGCGGAGATCATCATCGGCAAACAGCGCAACGGGCCGGTGGGCGTTGCCGAGCTCATGTACGTCTCCCCCTACACGGCCTTTGAGGATCTGGCGCCGGACTGGGTCCCCGCACCGTCGGAGGCTGGCGGCTAGGACCGCCTCCGCCGCGCCGCCCCTGGCCCGGCGTCCCGCGCCGCTATGGGCGCGCCATATCCTTGCGATCGCCGGGCTGGCCGTCGCCCCCCTGATCCGTCCCTGTCTTTTTTGCTGCCGTCTCTGCCTCAAGGGCGGCGGGGTTCCTGTGTCCCACGCCGAAAAAATATTCTTGCTGCGGTGTCCGACCCGCTCCGCGGGAGCGCCCGCGGCCGCTTCCTTCCGTCTGTACCGCTTGAGCACTCAATCATTTTTTTGCCTCATCCAGCCGGAAAATCGACATTTCACAAAGTAACAAGCCGGCATCCTTTTTGCTATTTTTCAAGAATGCTGCCGAAATTTTTCCGCAAGCACCTTTGCGCGCAGCGTTTTTCGTCTTGTGCGTTGACAAGGCACAGAAAGCATGCTTTTGTCATATCAACGGCCGCGTACCGATAATGGGTATTATGGGAGAGAGCGCGGCAAGACTGTTTTTTTGAGAGGGTGTTTTTTCATGTCCAAGTCCATCTATGTGGGGAATCTTCCCTGGTCGTCCACCGAAGAACAGGTGCGTGACCTCTTTGCCGAATACGGCGACGTGCATTCCGTGAAGCTTGTCAACGACCGCGAAACCGGCCGCGCCCGCGGCTTCGGCTTTGTGGAAATGGATGACGCCGCCGCTGAGGCCGCCATCGAAGCGCTGGATAACCAGAACTTCGGCGGTCGTACGCTTCGCGTCAACGAAGCCAAACCCCGCGCTCCCCGTCCGCCCCGCTACTAAGGCGTAAGGACCGCCCCGAAGCCTGGCTTCGGGGTTTTTCAATCATTCTAAACAGAGTGATATACTATGAAATTGACTGCACGTTTTCCGCTTGCCTGTGCCGCCGGCGCGGCGGAATCCGTCACCGACTTCGGCACGCCCGGCTACGGCGGCGTCTGCCCCTCGCCCGGTGACAAGGCGCACCGCTATATCGTGACGATCCATGCCCTGGAGACGGCCGACATCGGCGTGACGCCGCAGACCCTGCCCGCCATGGCCGGATTCTCCCGCTGCGGCACGGTGCTCGGCAGCGCCAGCCTGACCGTGACCTACGGCCGCTGAGCGCGGAGGCCGGGGCGCGCGGCGACGATGCCTTGCCGTCAGGGCGCTTTTCTGCCATGATGGGGAGACATCATCGCCCGCAAGGGATTCTAACAGCAGGAGGCAATATGCTCGATCCCAAACAATGTGTGCTGTACAGCGGCGGCGCTGCCGGAACCGAGCAGTTTTTCGGGGCGCTGGCCGAAAGCTGGGGTATCGAAGAAGTCAACTACAGCTTTGAAGGCCATCAGATGGAACGCAAGCGCGGCGTGCGCGTGCTGACCAGCGAGGAGCTGGCCCTCAAGGATGTGAGCCTGACCTATGTTTCCAAGCTGATGAACCGTGAATATACCCGCGCGCCCCTGTTCCGCAAAGTCTTGCAGTCCATCTGCTGGCAGGTGAGCAGCGGCAGCCAGATCATCGTGGTGGGCGCCATCCAGCCGGACGACACCGTCAAGGGCGGTACCGGCTGGGGAGCGGAATTCGCCAAGATCTGCAACAAGCCGCTGCTGGTGTTCGACCAGCCCAGGGATGCGTGGTTCGTCTGGGAAAAGGACGCCTGGGCGCAGGTGACCGATCCCGTCGTGAGCCACGCGCATTTTGCCGCCACCGGCACGCGCTTCCTGGAGGCCAACGGACGGCAGGCCATCCAGGATCTCTTTACCCGCTCCTTCAGCCGCTAGTCCGGCGGGAGAGGACGAACTCTTGACGGCCGCGCCGGAGCATGACGACCGGCGCGGCGTTTCGCGTCTGGAGAGGGGGAGCCGCAGGCTCCCCCCTCACGGGCGACGCCCATGAGGGAGGCAAGCATGAGCCGCAGCTTCAGCGACACCGAACGCGCCATCCTGCGCATCGCGCAGGCCGATCTTCCCGACAGCCTCACCCCCTATGCCGATATGGCCGCCCAGACCGGCAGCAGCGAGGAAGAGGTTCTTGCCCTGCTGCGGGAACTGCGGGAGTCCGGGGCCATCCGCCGGTTCGGCGCGAGCATCAAGCACCAGAAGACCGGCTGGACCCATAATGCCATGGTGGCCTGGCAGGTGGATGCCGACAAGGTGGACACCTGCGGCAAACTGGCCGCCCAGAACCCGCACATCTCCCACTCCTACTACCGGCCCAGCCCGGCGCAGGACTGGCCCTACACCTTCTACACCATGATCCACGGCCGCAGCGAGGAGGAATGCCTCGCCGTGGTACGGGAACTGGCCGCCGCAGCTCCCCTCGGCCCGTATGCCGTGTTGCGGAGCCTCAAGGAATTGAAAAAAATCTCCATGACCTATTTTTAAGGAGCCACAATGGACAACAGCACCTCCAGCCAGCTTTTCGAACGGGCCTGCGCCGTCATCCCCGGCGGGGTCAACAGCCCGGTGCGCGCCTGCCACAACGTGGACAGCCTGCCGCTCTTCATCGCCGAGGCCCACGGCTGCCATATCCGCGATGTGGACGGCAACGAGTATGTGGACTTCGTGCTCTCGTGGGGGCCCATGATCCTCGGGCATGATCATCCCGCCGTGACCGCCGCCGTGCGCGAAGCCGCGGGACGCGGCACGAGCTACGGCGCGCCCTGCCCGGACGAAGTCATCCTGGCTGAGGAGGTGGTGGCCGACATGCCCTCACTGGAGATGGTGCGCATGGTCAACTCCGGCACCGAGGCCACCATGAGCGCCCTGCGGCTGGCGCGCGGCGTGACCGGACGGGACAAGGTGGTCAAGTTCATCGGCTGCTACCACGGGCATGCCGATCCCTTCCTGGCCGCGGCAGGCTCCGGCGTGGCGACCTTCTCCATCCCCGGTACGCCCGGCGTGCCCGCCGCCGTGGTGGGCGACACTCTGCTGGCCCCCTACAATGATCTGGCGGCCGTCCGCGAGCTGTTCGCCGCGCACGGCAAGGACATCGCGGCGGTCATCGTGGAGCCGGTGGCGGCCAACATGGGCCTCGTGCTGCCGCTGCCGGGCTTTCTGGAAGGCCTGCGCGAGCTGACCAGCGCCCACGGCAGTCTGCTCATCTTCGACGAGGTCATCACCGGGTTCCGTCTGGCCTTCGGCGGCGCGCAGGCCCGTTTTGGCATCGAGGCGGATCTGACCACCTTCGGCAAGATCATCGGCGGCGGCCTGCCGGTGGGGGCCTTCGGCGGACGCCGGACCATTATGGAACATGTGGCGCCGCGCGGCGAGGTCTACCAGGCCGGGACCCTTTCCGGCAATCCGCTGGCCATGGCCGCGGGCATGGCCACCCTGCGCGAACTGCGCCGGCAGGACTATGCCGCGCTGGAGGCCCGCACCGCGGCCTTCGCCGGGGAGCTGGCCGCCATCCTGGCCGCCAAGGGCGTACCCATCCAGATGCCGACCATCGCCTCCATGTTCTGCCCGTATTTCAGCGAAACGCCGGTACGCAACTTTGCGGACGCGCAGAGATGCGATCAGAAGCTCTTCACCGCCTTCTACAAGCAGATGCGGGCGCAGGGCATCTCTCTGGCGCCTTCGGGCTTTGAGACCGGCATGGTCTCCTTCGCCCATACCGAGGACGATTTCGGCAAGACGCTGGACGCCGCGCGCAAGGTGAACTTCCAGGGACTCTTGCAATAAACAAGCCATACGCGCTCCGTGTGCCTCTTGGGCGGGCTTGCCTCGCAGCCCTGACGCCCGCCTGATAAAAGCGCGCCGGGCATGGGACTGGAGGGCGTGGGGGACGGGAAACCCGCTCCCGCGCCGGCGGGGGCCCTTCCCACCAGACAAACGGCAAATGGTGGTGACAGGTACTGGGTGAGCCTCTGGGAGATCCGGGAGCGGACGCCGCAAGCAGATCCACCGGACGCCGGCCCGGGACGACCGGGCCAGGCATCCGCACGCTGGGGGCGAAAGCCCCCTTTGTTGTGTACGCGTCGCAAGTCTAAGTCGATTTATTCAGCGTTTGAGAGCTAATGACTCTCGCAGGCCGTACGATAAACAGAATGACCGGCAGCCAGGAAGGCTGCCGTCCGGCGGTCGGTCCTCCGCCGTGTCCGCCGTTCTCCGGTCTGCCGGAAAGCGCGACCATGTTTTTTGAGAGACAGGATGGCTCACATGAATTTCTTGCAAAAGATGCGGCATAACGCCCGGCTGGTGAACCTGTGGAGTTCATCGGCGGGCGTCGGGCTCTGGGATGTGGAACTGTGCAACGGCGATCCTCTGTCGCCCCGGAGCCGCTGGACCTGGTCGGCGGAGTTCCGTCGCCTGCTTGGCTTTGGCAGTGCCGCGGAATTCCCCGATGTGGTCGGCTCCTGGAGCGACCGTCTGCACCCTGACGACAAGGCCCGAACCTTTGCGGTCTTCGGGGATGCGCTGGCCGGCAAGACCGACCGTTACGACGTCGTGTACCGCCTGCGTCTGCGCGATGGTTCCTACCGCTGGTTCCGGGCCACGGGCGGCGTGCAGCGGGACACTGCCGGGAAGGCCGTGCGGGCCTGCGGCTCGCTGGTGGACATCCATGAGAGCCACCAGCGCGAAGAGATCCTGAACCTCTGGAGCACGGCGGCCGGCGTGGGCCTCTGGGATGTGGTGCTGGCGGAAGACGGCGACCCCCTGTCGCCCCGGAGCCGCTGGACCTGGTCGGCGGAATTCCGTCGTCTGCTGGGCTTCGGCAGCGTGGAGGAATTCCCCGATGTGGTCAGCTCCTGGACCGACCGGCTGCATCCCGACGACAAGGCCAATACCTTTGCCGTCTTTGGCGCGGCCCTGGAAGGGAAGACCGATCGCTACGACGTCGCCTACCGTCTGCGTATGCGTGATGGCGACTATCACTGGTTTCGGGCCACGGGGGGCGTGACGCGGAACAGCGTCGGCAAGGCCGTACGGGCCTGCGGCTCGCTGGTGGACATCCAGGACGTGGAGGAACAGAAAGCCCGCATCTTTGCCACGGCCGATCAGCTTGAGGGCATGGCCAGGACGCTTTCCGATGCGGTCAGGCAGCTGTCGGCGTATGTCGCGCAATCCGAGCAGGGGGCCGCGCAGCAGGCGACCCGGGCGACCGAGACCGCCACGGCCATGGAGGAGATGAATTCCACGGTGCTCGAAGTGGCCAGGAATGCCGGTCAGGCTTCGGAGGCCTCCTCCGCGACACGCAACAAGGCCGAGGACGGCGAGAATATTGTGCAAAAGGCCATCGACGGCATCGAGCTCGTCCGGCAGCAGGCGCTGACGCTCAAGACGGACATGGGGCTGCTGGACAAGAGCGCCCAGGCCATCACCCAGATAATGAGCGTCATCTCCGACATTGCGGATCAGACCAATCTGCTGGCGCTCAATGCGGCCATCGAGGCCGCCCGCGCCGGAGAGGCCGGACGCGGTTTTGCCGTGGTGGCGGACGAAGTGCGCAAGCTGGCCGAAAAGACGATGGCCTCCACGGCCGAAGTGGACAAAGCCATCGTGGACATCCAGACCAGCACGGAAAAAAGCATCGCGCAGGTGGACATTGCCGCCAAGGCCATCGACGAGGCCACGTTGCTGGTCAATCAGTCGGGCGACGCCCTCAAGGAGATCGTACGGATGGCGGACGCCACCGCGGATCAGGTGCGCGCCATCGCCACCGCCGCCGAAGAACAGTCGTCCACCAGCGAGGAGATCAACCGCTCCATCGCGGAAGTGAACGGCATCGCCGGCAGCACGGCAACGGCCATGCAGGAATCGGCCCGGGCGGTCGAGGCGCTGGCCAGCCAGTCCGCCGCCCTGGAAAAGCTGGTGGGAGAGATCAAGCGCTAGCGCCAGCCCGCGCCGGGCACGCGGCCCGGCAAGCGGGGCGGATGCTGTGCCGGGAAACAAAAAGCGTCCGCGAGAGCGGACGCTTTTTTGCGTGCCGCCTTCAGGCCGGCGGCGCGGCGGGACTATCCCTCGTCCGGCTGGGACGGCGTGCCTGAGGAAACGATGTTCATCATCTCGCCGTCCAGCACGCCGGCAATCTCCACATCGCCCTTGTTGTAGATGGTCCCCTTGACGGTCCCGGCCACGAACATGCGGGACGTGGCATCCACATGCACATTGCCGACCACCATGCCGCGCACGATGAAGGTGGAGTCGTTTTTCAGGTACACGTCACCGTGGATCATGCCCGCGAGGTCGAAGTAGTCGTTATCCACCACGACAGTGCCTTCATGCAGGCCGTTGGAATTGACGAAAATGGTTTGCGGCGAAATCATGACCCCTCCTTGTACGTCCCGTGCATGTGGGCGGAATATAGCGTCCGGCGGCAAGGCGCGTCAAGGCGCGTCCGGCTGGGCTGGACGGCGCACCAGGGCGCACCAGGACGGGACGGCCCGGGAGGGGCGCGGGACGGCGGAGGCGCGGAAGCGGCGGGGGGGCTTGTGTCGTTCGCCCCAAGCCGCTACAAGCAGGAAAAAAGCGAGGATGCCGTGCCGTCAGCCGAGAGTGCCGCCCGCGTGGATGTGGCCGTCAACATTTTTGCCAAGCCCTACCAGACCGCCCTTTCCCTGTTGTCCCTGCTGCGGGCCAGCGGGCCGCATGTGGGCGTCGTGTACTTGCAGTTCGAGCCCTACGGCTCGGAGCATGACGCGGTCAGCCCCTATCTGGTGGCCGCCTGGCTGACCGAACAGCTGGGACCGGAGCGCTGCCGCGTCTTCCAGCCGGACTACTGGCTCGACCTCAACGCCGCCGATGTCCGGCGTCTGCATGATCCCGCCTATCGCTACGGCATCCGCTATCAGTACGCCTTCGAGCACAGCGAAGCGCGTCTGCTCTTCCTCATGCACAACGACGTTTTCGTACAGCGCGACATCTTGGGGGCCATGCTGGCCGCGCGCGGCGAGGCCTTTGCCATCGGGCATCTGGGCCAGTGCTGGAATTGCCCGGCCTCACGCCCCGAACTCATGCGGGATCTGTTCGATCTGCCGCCCTGCGGCCCGGGCCGGCAGGAGGACTTCCGCCCGGATTACGCGCAGTTGTGCGCGCTCTACGCGCTGGCCGGGGAGCGGGGCGTCTTCGTGCGGCCGTACCCCGAAGGCTTTGCGGGCATTTTTGACCGGCAGCCCTGGCCCCTGCCGGAGTGCCGCATCAACGAGTGGGCCTGCCTGCTGGATCTGGAGCGCACCCGGCCCCTGACCCTGCCGCTGGGTCCGGCCCTGCCGCCCGGGGCCTACCGGCAGTGCGGGCCCGTCTGTCTGGATATCGGGGTGGAGTGGTTCCGCGCCATGTACGCCCACGGGCTGCACGCCCGGCATTTCCCGGTGGCGGACTACCTGAAGCACTGGGTGGGCACGGGCAAGGTGACGCGCCGGCGCTATCTGCTGGCCGAGGACAATGCCCTGGCCCTGCTCAAGCGGCATTTCCCCGCCTATGTGGACTGGCTGCGCCGCAAAAGCGGCAAGGATGTCTGAACGGCCGGGAAAGATCGGGACAGGGGCAGCGGCCCGCCGTTCGCCCTGCGGGTCCCGGCGGGCCCCGGCGCATTGCCGGGGGACGCCATGCCGGAGGAGGGCGATCCCGGCCGCCTGTCTGACGGGAAGCCGGGCTGGCTGGGCGACAGGGGCAGATTGTCAAACGAAAGTTGACACAAAGAAGACCCCGTCTTCCCGCTTCCGGCGACATCATCCCCTCCCGCCGTCCCCGTCGGCCAGCGCGGCGACGATGGCCGCATCGGCGGGCAGGAAGGGCAGGGAGGCGGCCTCTTCCGGGAGGACCCAGCACAGGGCCTGTCCCTCCCGGCTGGAAGGTCGGCCGTCAAAGGCGGTCACATGGAAGAAGTGCAAGCGCACATGGAGGCCGCGTTCGGGGTAATCGTGTTCGGCGCAGCGCCAGAAGGAGGCCGTGCGTACGCGGATGTCCAGCTCCTCGGCCAGTTCGCGGGCCAGGGCCCGCGCGGCATCCTCGCCGGGCTCCAGCTTGCCGCCGGGGAATTCCCAGAAACCGGCATGGGGCTTGTCCGGCGGGCGCTGGGCGGCAAGGAAGCGTCCGTCCTGCCAGATGACGCCCGCCGCCACATCGATGCCGCGCAGGGCGCTCATGCGTCCTCGCCCCTGTGGGCGGCCTCGATCTCCGCGATCTGCTCTTCCACGGCGGCCATCTCGTCCATGAGGCGGTCCACCGTGTCCTTGAGGTCGTTGAAGCGCTTGAGCAGCTCGGTGGAGCGGGCGGCATCGGCGTAGACCTCGGGATCGGCAAGGAGCTGCTCCACTTCGGCCTGTTCGTCCATGCGGGCGGCAAGCTCGTTTTCAAGAACGGCGTAGCGCTGCTGCAAGGGCTTGAGCTTCTTGTGGAGGGCGTTGCGGCGTTCGGCCTCCTCGCGCTTGAGCCTCTTCAGCTCGTCACGGGAAAGGCCGGCACGGGCCGTATCGGTCGTCGGGGCGGCGGCCGTGCCGGAGGCCGTGGCGGCGGGCGCGGCCTTGCCCGCGGGCCGGGCCGCCTCGAGAGCGGCACGACGCGCCGCGTCATAGGCGGCAAAGTCGGGGTAAACGGTGATCCCCTTGTCGTCCAGCGCCCAGGCCTCGGCCCCCACTTCCGAGAGCAGCCAGCGGTCATGGGCCACCATGAGCAGCGTGCCGTCGAAGCGTTGCAGGGCGTCGGCCAGCGCTTCGCGGCTCTCCAGATCGAGGTGGTTGGTGGGCTCGTCCAGCAGCAGGAAATTGCAGCGCTTGAGGAAGAGGCTGGCCAGCACGAGGCGGCTTTTTTCGCCGCCGGAAAGGGCGCTGACCTGTAGGTCGAAATACTCCTGCCCCAGCAGGAAGAGGCCCAGCACGCTCATCAGCTCCTCTTCCGTGGTGCGCGGGTCGGAAAGACGGCGGATCTCGCCCAGTACGGTGGTGTCCGGGCGCAGGGTGTCCATCTGGTGCTGGGTGTAATAGCCCAGACGCACCTGAGTCCCGGTGACGATGTTGCCGCCGCAGCGCTCCAGCGTGCCGGCGAGCAGCTTGAGCAGGGTGGACTTGCCGCAGCCGTTGTGCCCCACCAGCGCCACGCGCTGTCCCCGGTAGAGGGTGAAGGTCAGGGGCGGCCACATCTGCTTGCCGTCGCTGAAATGGAAGGCCAGATCGGCCGTGGCAAGGACGACCTTTTCCGAGTGCGGGGCCTCGGGCCAGCTGAAATGGAGCTCCTTGCGCCTGGGCTCCGGCCGGTAGTCCTCCAGTTCCTTTTCCAGCTTCTTGGCCATCTTCTGGCGGGAACCGGCCTGCCGGGCCTTGGTGGCCTTGGCCCGGAAGCGCTCCACAAAGGCCATCTTGCGGTTCAGCTCGTCCTGCAGGGCCCTGGCCTCGCGTTCGCGCTGGGCGTTGTATTCCTCCTGCAGGGAAAGGAACTGCGTATAGGTGGCCTTGCGGAAGACCGGGCGGGACAGGCCAAGATAGAGCACATGGGTCCCCACCTTGTCCATGAACACGCGGTCGTGCGCCACGAAGACCAGCGCGCCCTGGAAGGAGAGGAGGAAGTCCTCCAGCCATTCCACGGCTTCCACGTCGAGGTGGTTGGTGGGTTCGTCCAGCAGGAGCACGTCGGCCCCGGCGGTGAGCACGCGGGCCAGCTTGGCGCGTTCGCGCCAGCCGCCGGAAAGTTCGCGCAAGGTACGATGCCACTTGCGTTCGGCGAAGCCCAGGCCGGAGAGTACGGTCTTGGCGCGCTGTTCGGGGTTGTAACCGTGGATGGCCTCGAGCTCGGCCTGTCGCTGCATGAGCTCGTTGAGACGGGCCTCGTCGCCCGCGGCGGCGGCATCCTCCCACTGGCCCCAGAAGTCGCTCCAGTCGTGCAGCACGTCCAGCACATAGGTCAGCAGGGGGGTGTCCAGCGCCTGCTCGGAAAGTTCCTGCTCCACATAGCCCAGACGGCAGCCGCGCGGCAGGATGACGCGCCCGCCGTCGGCAGGCTCCACCCCGGCAAGCAACTTGAGGAGGGTGGATTTGCCGGTGCCGTTGGGCCCGCAGACGCACAGCCGCACGCCGGAATCCACTTCCAGCGAGAAGTTGGTGAAGATGTCCCGTCCGCCAAAGGATTTGGACAGATCCTGGATGGTGATTTTCACAGAAGTCCCTCGGCCCGATACCCGGCCACGGCCTCGGCCAGTCCTTCCGCCAGACCGACGGCGGGGACGTAGCCCAGTTCCTGTTGTATGCGAGTGCCATCGCAAAGCCAGCCCTCGTGGCGGGCTTCGCGGAATTTGTCCAGATTCCAGTTGGGGGCCCGGCCGCCGGGTCGCACGAGGCGGCAGGCCATGCCCCAGAGGCCGGCCGCGCAGGCGGTGAGGCCGAGTACGGGCACAGGCACGGGGATGAGATGTGCCCGACGGCCCAGCGCGCGGGCCATGCCCTCGTAAAACGAGCGCATGCTGTGGACGCCGCCGTCGTTGACGTGGTAGACGCCGCGGGCGTCCTCCCGGCAGAGCAGGAGCAGGGCCTGTGCGGCATCACGGGCATGAACGACGGAGACCGGGAATTCCCGCTTCCAGCCGGGCAGGGCGGCCAGGCCGCGCGTGAGCCCCCGGAAGACCGGCAAAAGGCCGCGATCCCCGGAGCCGTAGATGATGGGTGGGCGCAGAGTGACGAGCCTGTCGCCCACGGCCCGGCCGAGGATCTGCTCCACCAGCAGTTTTGACCAGCCGTAGGCGGAGACGGGCGCGCCGGGGCTGTCGTCGCCGCGCCCCGGGGCCACGGCGCAGGGGCCGCTTGCCGCCAGGCTGGACACCAGCACCACGCGCGGCAGGGGCTGGCCCTCCCCCCGCAGGCGCGCGAGCGCGTCGGCAAGCTGCCGGGCGGCGGTGCTGTTGGCGCGAAGATAGTCCTGCCAGCCCAGGCCGAAGAGCAGGGCCGCCATATGTATAAGAATGTCCTGCCCTCTCAGGGCCGCCACAAGGCCGTCCCCGCGCGAAAGGTCGACCTGCGCCGTCCGTACGCCGTCCGGCAGGCCGTCCCGGCGGGAGGTGGCCCGTACAAGGCAGGTGATGTCGGCCCCGGCCGCCGTGAGCGACGGCAGCAGATGCCGGCCCAGAAAACCCGTGCCGCCGGTCACGGCGACACGCTTGCCGCGCAGATGCCCCAGGGCCTGCATGTCCGGCAGAGGGGGCGTTTCAGATGTCATGCGTCGATCTCCCGTCGGTAGAGGCGGTAGCGCTTGGTGATGCGCCCGGAAAAATCCTCGATGAGGTCATTGATGGCCGTATTGTCCTCCAGCACCCACGACCCCTCGAGGCGGCGGAACTCGGGATGGCGGCGGGCCTTTTCCAGCAGGCAGTCCAGCAGGAGCAGGGGCAGGCCCAGCAGGCGGTAGGCCGGACGGATGCCGAAGAGCATGAGCCGGTAGCTGCCGCGGATCTCGCCCCGGCTGAGCCACCAGTGCCAGAGGGCGGACAGCCCCAGCCGTCCGCGCAGACGCCGCAACAGCGGCGCGAGGTCGGGCAGGGCCACCATGCCGGCCACGGGCTGTTCCTCATGGAAGAAAAGGACGAAATATTCCGGGTCGAGGATGCGCTTCAGCTCCTTCACGAGCTCTTCGGCCTCGGCCGGGGAAAGCGGCGTGAAGGCGAAATTCTCGGCCCAGGACTCGCGGTAGATGTCCAGCATGGCGCGGATGTCCGCGGCAAGGGTGGCGCGGCGCGCCGTGCGCCAGGTGAAGCGCTTCCCGGCCTTGAGGCGGTCGAGCTCCGTCGAGAGCCAGTCCGGCAGGCGCAGCGTCTCGCGCTCGATGAGATAGGCAAAGAGATCCTGCTCTTTCCGCAGATGCCAGCTTTCCAGCAGTTCGGCATAATACGGCGGGTTCCAGGGCATCATAAGCGCGGGCGGCTGGTCGAAGCCGTCCACCAGCAGGCCGCAGGTGTAGTTGGTGGAAGGATTGAGCGGCCCGCGCATATGGCTCATGCCCTGTCGGGCCAGCCAGTCGCGGGCCGCGGCCAGCAGGGCGTGGGCGGCCTCGGGGTCGTCACGGCACTCAAAAAAGCCGAAGGCCCCGCAGCGCGTCTGCGCGTAGGCATTGTATTTCTCGTCCACGATGGCCGCAATGCGCCCCACATCTTCCCCGTCCCGCCGCACAAGGAAGAGCTCGCGCCGGGCGTCGTCCCAGAAAGGATGCGCGCCGGGGGTGAGCAGCTTCATGTCGTCACGAAAAAGCCCGGGCGACCAGAGCGAATCCTCCGGGTACAGCCTTGCCGGAAGCTCGACAAAACGCCGCAAAGCGGCTTCATCGGTCACACGTTCAATGACGGGAACGGCCATGCCGGATTCCTCCTGGAGCTGGTTGCCTGTGTATTGGGGGGGAGGGGACCCCCTCCGCCGGCGCGGGAGAACCCAGCCTTTTCGCAGCAAAGCGGGAAAAGGCGTTCTCGTCATCCTCCCCCTCAAGCCTCCATTCCTTCCCCAGCGCGCTTTTATTGGGGGAAGCGTCTGGAACGCGAAGCGCCCCCGCCCCAAAGGCAAGCGGAGTGTATATTATCTTTTTAATATTTAAATTATTATAAATTTTTCTTAACACACCTGGCGGAGGGCTTCCCCATCCCTTCAATAAGCTGCGAATGGCGGTTACGGGCCCTAGCCCGTGACCAGCGCGCCGCGCAGCCCGTCCAGACTGTCGACGTTCAGGCGGCGGCAGGCTTCCGGCAGGTCGTCCGCCAGCGCAAAGGCCGCGTCGGGCCGCATGAAGCTGGCCGTGCCGATCTGCACGGCGGAGGCGCCCACGAGGATGAATTCCAGAATGTCCTCGGCCGTGGTGATGCCGCCGATGCCGATGACCGGAATGTCCACGGCCTGCGCCACCTGCCAGACGCAGCGCAGGGCCACGGGCTTGATGGCCGGGCCGGAGAGGCCGCCGATGACGTTGGCCAGACGTGGCGCACGGCGGGCCACATCCACGGCCATGCCGGACAGGGTGTTGATGCAGGAGAGCATATCCGCCCCGGCATCGGCCACGGCGCGGGCCATGCCCGCGATGTCGGTCACGTTGGGCGAGAGCTTGACGATGACCGGCTTGTGCGGCGCGGCGTCCACCACGGCGCGGGTGACGGCCGCGGCCTGCGCCGGGTCCTGCCCGAAGAGGATGCCGCCCTGTTTCACGTTGGGGCAGGAAATGTTGACTTCCAGAGCGGCCACGCCCTCGGCCGCGTCAAGGCGGGCGGCCAGCTCCGCGAATTCGGCGGCGGAGGTGGCGTAGAGGTTGGCCACCACGGGCGTCTCCTCCCAGGGCAGGCGCGGCAGCTTGTCGCGCAAAAAGCTGTCCACGCCGTCGTTTTGCAGGCCCACGGCATTGAGCATGCCGGCCGTGGTCTCCACGATGCGCGGGCAGGGATTGCCGTCGCGCGGCTGCAGGGAAAGCCCCTTGACCACCATGCCGCCCAGCCGGGACAGATCGCCGTAAGGCGCGAACTCCGTACCGTAGCCGAAGGTCCCGGAGGCGGTCATAACGGGATTTTTCAGGCGCAGCTCATGCCTGCGCCCACGAAGCGTAACGGAAAGATCCATGCGGCCCCCCAGTGGAAGATGGACGCCGGCGGCCGGCGTCTAGAGTTCGATCTGATCGGCCCAGAACACGGGGCCGTGATTGCAGGTCTGCACAAGGCCGCCGCGTTTGGCGGGCACGGGCCAGGTCTCCGTGGTGCGGGTCACGCAGCCAAGGCAGGCCCCCACGCCGCAGGCCATGCGATTCTCCAGCGAGAGCTGGCAGCGCGCGCCGTATTCCAGCGCGAAGCGCCGCACGGTCTTCAGGAAGGGCAGGGGCCCGCAGGCCAGCACCAGGCCCTTTTGTTCGGCATTGTCCCGGATGCGCTCCTGAAGGGTGAAAATGAGGTTGTCCAGATCGCCGGGCTCGGTCTCGCGCAGGCTGTCCAGGGGCACATGCTCGTTGATGCTGTCCACGGGGTAGCAGCTCAGCGGTTCGCGGTGGCCGAAGAGCATGGTCACGTTCCAGGGTTTGGGATGCTGGTTGACGTAGCCCACGAAGGGCGCGATGCCCATGCCGCCGGCCAGCAGCAGGGTGGGCGTCTCGGGCTCCACGGCGAAACCATTGCCCAGCGGCCCCCAGACGCGCACCGTGTCCCCTTCGCGCAGGGCGGCCATGCGCTGCGTGCCTCTGCCCTGCACCTGAAAGAAGCAGATGAGGTGACGCGTCGTCATGTGACAGATGCCGAAGGGGCGCGCCCACGGGATCTCCAGGCCGAAGGATGTCGGGCGCACCATGACGAACTGTCCCGGACGCCAGCCGTCCCAGTCTGGGCGGGTGAGGCGCAGGGCAAAAAAACGGCTGTCCTGACCCGTCTGCCCGAAAGGCACAAGGTCAAGCACCGTCAGAAGGCAGGAACTTTGCTGTGACATGGGAAGCACTATAAAAAAGATGGCGGCTCCCGGTCAACCGTCCTGACGCGGGCCGCGCCGTACGGCCGTCCGCATGAGGCGCCTGCGCGGGCGTGGCGCGGCAGGCGGCCGGGGCGGCCGGAGGGGGGGACAGCCCCTTCCCTTTTGCAGCATTGCCGGATATGATGGTACGTTCCGGCAGGCGCGCTGTGCGCCGCCCTTATATCCGCTCGGTGAGGAGAGACATCATGAGCAAAAAGTTGACCGTGGCTGTTGTGGGCGCTACCGGCGCCGTGGGTCGTGAAATGCTGAAGACCCTGCATGACCGTCAGTTCCCGGCCACGGCAGTACGCGCGTTCGCGTCGGCGCGCTCGGCGGGCAGCAAGGTCCCCTTCGGCGAAACGGAACTGACCGTGCAGGAGCTGAGGGAGGATGTGTTCGAAGGGATCGACATCGCCATCTTTTCCGCCGGCGGCGGCACGTCCGAGACTTTTGCCCCCCATGCGGCCCACGCGGGCTGCGTGGTGGTGGACAACTCCTCGCAATGGCGCATGGACGACCGCTGTCCGCTGGTCGTACCCGAGGTGAATCCCGATGCGCTGGCGGGGCATAACGGCATCATCGCCAATCCCAACTGTTCCACCATCCAGATGCTGGTGGCCCTCAAGCCCATTTATGACGCCGTGGGCATCCGGCGCGTGGTGGTCTCCACCTATCAGGCCGTGTCCGGCACCGGGCAGAAGGGCCTTGAGGAGCTGGAGCGCCAGACCCGCGACCTCTTCAATCTGCGCGAGCCCGAATGCAAGGTCTATCCCTACCGCATCGCCTTCAACGTGCTGCCGCATATCGATGTCTTCCTTGACAACGACTACACCAAGGAAGAAATGAAGATGACCAACGAGACCGTGAAGATCTTCAACGATCCCTCGGTCAAGGTGACGGCGACCTGCGTGCGCGTGCCGGTGTTCTTCGGCCATGCGGAATCCGTCAACGTGGAGACCGTGAAAAAGATGACCGCCAAGGAATGCCGCATCCTGCTTTCCCAGGCGCCGGGGGTCAAGGTGTTCGACAATCCGCGCGAGAAGCTCTACCCCATGCCCGCGTACATCGCCGGCGACGACGAGACCTATGTGGGCCGTATCCGCGAGGACGAGAGCATCGAGAACGGCCTCAACATGTGGGTCGTGGCCGACAACGTGCGCAAGGGCGCGGCGCTCAACGCCGTGCAGATCGCCGAAGAACTGCTGCGGCGCGACCTCGTGCGCGTGAAGGACCGCAACGTCTTCATGGCCTAGGCGGGACGCGGAACGACGCCCGCGGCAGGGGCGTCGGGACCGCCATCGAACAGCAACGGGCCGCCGCTTTCCACGAGGGAACGGCGGCCCTTTCCAAGGGGGCAATCATGGAAGCTGTAGGTTACGACGTTTATTTGCGCGCCCTGCTGGACGCGCCCCATCCCGGCGTGGACAAGGTGCTGGCCTTCTATGATCACCGCGTGGGCCATATCTGTACGGATGCCCGGCTGATGCTGCTGCCGCTGGACGACCACCTGTGTCACCGCGGCGACGGGCTTTTTGAGAGCATCAATTACCGCGACGGCAGGATATTCGCCCTTGACGACCACCTTGCCCGCCTGCGGAACGGGACGGAGGCCATCCGCCTTGCGCCGCCCTGCCCGTGGGAGGAACTGCGCCAGCGCATCCTGGACGTGGCGCGCGCCTCCGGCGAATCCCACGGCGACATCCGCCTGCTGCTGGGGCGCGGGCCCGGCGGCTTCGGCATCTCGCCGGACGAGTGTCCACAGTCCACGCTCTACATCGTGGCCATCCGTTCCCGCCTGCCCGAGGCGGACGTCTATGAAAAGGGGCTGACGGCCTTCACCAGCGACATTCCCCCCAAACAGCAGTATCTGGCCAAGATCAAGAGCACCAACTATCTGCCCAATGTCTTCATGGCCCGCGAAGCCAGCGAAAAGGGCATGGACGTGGCCGTGACCTTTGACGAGCACGGCTGCATGTGCGAAGCCGCCATCGCCAATATCGGCATTGTGGACAAGGACGGTGTGCTCACCACGCCGGACATGCGGCACATCCTGGCCGGGACGTCCATGCAGGCCGCCTTCCGCGTGGCGCCGCAGCGCCTGCCCGTGGCCCAGCGCGACATCCGGCATGAGGACATCGCCGCGGCCCGCGAGATGCTGCTCTTCACCAGCGCCACCCTCTGCGTGGCCGTGACGCATTTTGACGGCAGGCCCATCGGACAGGGCGAGCAGGCGGGCAGGCCCGGGCCTGTGGCGCGCTGGCTCAAGGACGCCCTGCTCGAGCACATGCTCGCCACGGGTACGCCCTTCTGATGCGCGTTCTCCTCGTGGCCCTCCAGTCCCCGGAGGCCAGCCTTGCGGGGGACGGGCCCTCTTCGCCGGCCGGGCCGCCATCGGGAGAACTGCCCGGTGAGGCGCGGGCGGAGCAGGAACAGGCGCTCGCTCTGGCGCGCGGCATGCGCGATGCCGGGCGCTGGGCCCCGCTCATCGTCTGCCGCCGGGGGAGCTGGCTTGCCGGGCGCGCCGGAGAACTGGGTCTGCCCTGCGTCACGCTGGGGCAGGGCGCGGCGGCGCGGACGGCGGGCTGTCTGCGCCTCTGGTGGCGCTTCCGGCGACAGGGACACCTGCTCATCCAGACGCTGGGCACGGAGTCCGTGAGCTGGGGCGCACGGCTTGCCGCCTGGCGGCGTCCGTTCGGCGCGCGCGCCACGCTGCTCGTGCATGCCTTTCCGGTGCGGCCGCCGTCGGCCGCATCCCTTCGTTCCCGCCACGGCCGCGACGTCATGGCCGCCCAAAAAATCCTTTGCGGCAGCGAGCATGTGCGCGAACGCCTGCACGACGCGCACTGCAATGGCGATTCCTCCTCCGCCGGCCTGCCCGGCGAGCGGCTGGAGCGCTTCCTCCCCTGCGTGGACGTCGACCGTCTGCGCGTGACGCCGACGCCCCGGCGCGAGGGAACGAACTTCGTTTTTGCCATGACCGAAAGCTTCCTGCCCCAGTCCGGCGCGCTCCCCGTGCTCCAGGCCATGTTGCTGCTCAAGCAGCGGAGCGACCTGCCCCCGTGGGAGGTGCGCCTCTACGGTAACGGCCCCCGCTGCGGCGAGATATGGGAGGAGGCGCGGGCCCTCGGCGTGGAGTCCCGCCTGTGCCTGCTGGGGCCGCAACCTCTCGCCGAGGCCCTGCGCCGCTGCGACGTATGGCTCGCCCCGGGACAGGCCGACGCGGAAGTGCCCTCCACCTTCTGGGCGGGCTTTGTGGCCGGGGTCCCCGTCATCTACAGTCTGAGCCATCTGCACCGCGAATTCCTGGGCCATGCGCGGCCCTGCCTGCCCCTGTCCGCCGTCTCGCCGGAAAAGATCGCGGAGGCCATGCGCCTCACGCTGCTCGACGCGCCTGCTCGCGTCCGCCTTGCGGAACAGGCCGGACAGGCGGCCGCCGCCGTCGATGGCGCGACGCTGGCCGAACATCTCCGCGAGACCTACACCCAGTGGGCCGGGGCCTGGGGCTGGCTTGACGCCGCCGACCATGAAGCGCTTGCCGCCGCGCAGGAGGCCTCCCCGGCCGCGCCGGCAGACAGCTCCCCAGTGCGGGAGGATGCCCCGCCCGCGCCGCACAGGGACGCCGCGCCCGATCTTCCTCCGCCTGTACCGGAGGCCGCCGGCGGAGCTCCCGTCGCTCCCCCGCAGCCTGACGAGCGGGAGCCCGCAAGCGGAGACGCTTCTGGAACGCCGCCCCCGGCGGCAGCTTCGGCCCCTGTCCGGGCCCGCACCGCAAAACCACGGACGAAAAAGCGTCCGCGCGAGACCCCATGAAATGCAAGATCTGCAAGGCGCAGGCCGTAGTTGCCCTGCGCAGTCATAATGCCGCCTTCTGCCCCGACTGTTATCTGGATTTCTTTTCCCGTCAGGTGGCCAGAGGCATCGAAGGCCAGAAGCTCTTCACCCGGGAGGAACGCATCCTCGTGGCCCTTTCCGGCGGCAAGGATTCGCTGGCCCTCATGCTCGAACTTTCCCGGCAGGGCTACGACGTGACCGGCCTGCACATCGACCTCGGCATCCCCGGCTCCTCGCAGGCCGCGCGCGCCGTGGTGGAACGCTTCTGCGAGCGGCACGGCCTGCGGCTCATGGTCAAGGACATGACCGCCGAAGGCCTGCCCATTCCGCTGGTCAAGGAACGCCTCAACCGCCCGGTCTGCTCGGCCTGCGGCAAGATAAAGCGCCACTTCTTCAACAAGGCCGCGCTGGACGGCGGCTTTGACGCCCTCGCCACCGGCCACAACCTCGATGACGAGGTGGCGCGTCTGTTCAGTAACACCCTGCGCTGGGATACGGCCTACCTCTCCGATCAGGGTCCGCGCCTCGACGGCGAGGACGGCTTTGCCCGCAAGGTCAAACCCCTCTGGCGGCTCACCGAATTCGAGACCGCCAATTACGCCTTCCTCATGGGCATCGAACACCACGTCGCCGCCTGCCCCTACAGCCCCGGCGCCAGCTTCTCCGTGCTCAAGGGCATCATGCAGCGCCTCGAAGCCGCCATGCCCGGCCGCAAGCTGGACTTTTACCAGGGCTTCCTCCAGCGCGGACGCCCCGTCTTCGCCCGCCGCGAAGCCGAACAGGGCGATACCCTCGCCCCCTGCACCCGCTGCGGCTACCCCACCTCCTCCGGCGATACCTGCGGCGTCTGCCGCATCCGCGCCGCCCTGGCCGGGGAGCAGGCGTAGGGCCTGTCTGTCGTGATGCAGCTGAATTGGGGAAGGGGAACCCCTCCCGCGCCGGCAGCGACCCGACGGGCGGCCCGTAGGGCCGTGCCCGTGAGGCGACGCAGAAGCCTTATGGGCATCGACAGCAGAGCAAGGGGGTCCCTTTCCCCAAACACACAGCAAAACAGGAACGACACGTCCTCACAGGCGTCGCCCGCGCCTCAGCGCCGGAGATCCACCGGCACGCGCACGCGCTGCCCGGCCTTGTTGCGGAAGAGAAGGTAACCGTTTTTCCATCCGAAAAGATAGACCCGGCGGGTAACGTCCACATCCTTGCGGCAGTAGGCGGCGATCTCCTCCACGCGGCCCTCCTTCCACCAGCGCAGGGCCTGCAGGCCGTCGGCGCTCTTGCCCTCGTCAAGAGTGGCCTGCGCCACATTGTCGAGCGACACCCGGTAATGCAGACGCTCCTGAAGGCATTGCAGCAGATCGAGACCGGGCAGATCCTTCAGCGAAAAGCCCGCGAAAGGCTGGAGCACGGCATAATCGAAGCGGAAGGAATTGAAGCCCACCACCAGCGGCGCGTCCCGCAGACGTTCAAAGCAGGCCGCCAGCTCTTCCTGACGGTAGGTATGGAACCGTCCGTCCCGGCTGTCGTAGAGCACGGCCACGCTTACGCCCATGTCCCCGGCCCGGTGCCAGCCGCCCACCTCGGCGGCGCTGCGGCGCGTCTCCACGTCCAGCACCACGAAGGGTGGCACGCCCTCCTCGGAGAGGTCCGCCGCAGCGTCCGGGCCGGTCGCCCTTTCCGCCGCATCCGCAAGCTCCACCATATCCGGCCGGTCCGTCTGCCCGTCCGCCGGTCCGCTGCCTCCGCGCTCCATCGGCCGCATGCCGCCCGTACCGGCCTCCCCGGCCGCGCCTGCCGGCCCGCGCGCCGGCGCGGGAGAACAGCGCCATTCCCGCACCAGCGCCTCGCCTTCGGCCTCGCCGCCCGGGGCCAGCACGTCATCCACCAGCGCCACGGCCCCGGCCTTGCTGATGGGCCGGTTGCCCGAACCGCACTTGGGCGAATGCACGCAGGAGGGACAGCCGTCCTCGCAGGGGCAGGAAGCGATAGCCTCCCGGCTCAGGCGCAGCAGCTCCCCGGCCTGCGGGAAAGCCTGCCGCGTCAGGCCGGCGCCCCCGGGCAGACCGTCATAAATGAACACGCCCGGCAGTCCTGTCTGAGGATGGAGCGGGATGGAGATGCCGCCAAAATCGTTGCGGTCCGCCATGACCAGCAGGGGCAGCAGGCCGATGGCCGCGTGTTCCAGCGCATGGATGGCTCCCATGAAATGCACGAACGCCTCCTCCAGCCGCAGGCGCGTACTGTCGGGAAAGACGTACCACAGCCCTTCGGTCTCAAAGACATGCGGCGGCGCGTCCAGCGGGACGATGGTCAGCAGGCGGTTGCCGGACGTGCTGCGCTTCTCGTAGCCCGTGACCTGATCCATGATCCGCAGGCGGCCCCGGCAGACCATGCCCCGGCCCAGCGGACGGCGTTCCGTCTCTTCCAGGATGTCCGTGCTCTTCCGCCCCCGCACCCGCGTGAACCAGCCCACCTTTTCCGGCCGCGCCAGCACCCGGCCGCGCTCCGTGTCCAGCTCCTGCACCACATAGCTTTTGCCCTGATGCAGATAGACCGCGCCGGGATGCGTCTCCCGCCAGACGCGCCAGCCGTCCACCGTGCCGATGGGCCGCCCCTCCGTGTCCTCGATGACGCAGGACTGCCCCGCACCGCGCAGGTCAACCAGCCGTTGCGGCCGCTTGCGGGCCGCCAGCCACTGATCCCCCTCAGCGCTGCGCAAGAGCTCGCCCGTCCGCTCAAGCTGCCGCACGGCCTCCCGTGCCGCCGGCTGCCGCAGCCAGGCTTCGCCCTCCCGCACCGGCATCTCCGCCGCCGCGCATTCCAGATGCCGGGCCAGGATCACCTCGTTATCAGGATTGACCACCGCCTTTTCCGGCGGCCGGCTGAAAAAATCGTCGGGATGACGCATGAAGTACTGATCCAGCGCGTCCTCCCCGGCCACCAGCAGCACCGCGGATTCCTGTTGAGCCCGCCCCACGCGCCCGCCGCGCTGCAACGTCGCCATGACCGTACCCGGATAGCCCACCAGGATGCAGACATCCAGCCCGCCGATGTCGATGCCCAGCTCCAGCGCGCTGGTGCTCACCACGGCCAGCAGCTCGCCCGAGGCCATGCGCGCCTCGATGTCCCGCCGCTCTTCCGGCAGATAGCCCGCCCGATACGCCGCGATCTTCCCGGCATACGCCCCGTGCAGGCTTCCCGCCCAAAGGCTGATGAGTTCGGTCATGCGTCGGGAGCGACAGTAGACGATGGTACGCAGCTCGCGCGCCAGCGCGGCCTTGAGCAGGTCGATGGCCGCCGTGGAAGGGCTTTGTTCAGGATCGATGAAGACCACATGGCGCGGTCCCTGCGGCGCGCCGGTTCCGTCCACCACCACCGGCGCGGACAGGCCGGACGCCTCGTCCGCACCGCAGAGCGCCGCCGCCAGTTCGCCGGGATTGCCCACCGTGGCCGTGCAGAAGATATAGGTCGGCCGCGCGCCGTAGCGTCCGGCAAGCCGGTTGAGCCGCCGGAACACCTGCGCCATGTGCGCCCCGAACACCCCGCGGTAGGTGTGCGCCTCGTCCACCACCACATGGGAAAGCCCCGCCAGAAAGGCCGCCCATTGCTCATGGTGCGGCAAAACGGCCAGATGCAGCATCTCGGGATTGCTGATGAGCACTTGCGGCGGATCCCGCCGGATCTTGCGCCGGAAGTGCTCCGAAGTGTCTCCGTCGTACAGGGCCGCCCGAGGACGACTGATCTCCGGCCAGAGAGCGCACAGGCTGTTGAAGCTCGAAAGCTGGTCCTGCGCCAGCGCCTTGAGCGGAAAAAGATACAGGGCCCGCGCCTCCGGGTCCTGGAGAGAGCGCTCCAGCACGGGCAGATGATAGACGAGGCTCTTGCCGCTGGCCGTGGGCGTGGCCACCACCACCGATCGCCCGGAGCGCACATAGTCCGTGGCCAGCGCCTGATGCGCGTACAGCCGCGCCATCCCCCGCGCTTCCAGCAGCCGCCGCACCGCCGCGGGCCACGGCAGGCGCGGGTCCGCAAACCGCGCTTCCCGCCCCGGCAACAGGCGGTGCGTCCGTATCTGGCCGGCAAAGCGCGGCGATGCCAGCAGCTTCTCGATATACTCGCCCACGGACACGGGCTATCCTCCGGCCGGTCCACCCGTTTCGCCCGTCTCCGGTGTCGCGCCGTCACCGCGCAGACTGTTGGCCGCATGCCCCACATCCACGGATTCGCTCAACCCCTCTTCCGGCGGCACGCACAGCCCCGCCGCCTCGCAGGGCGTCAAACGGCGCACCACCCGCGCGGGCGCGCCCGCCGCCACGCACAGGGGCGGCACGTCCCGCGTCACCACGCTGCCAGCGCCGATGATGGCCCCGTGCCCGATGGTGACGCCCTTCAGCACCATGCAGCCCATGCCCAGCCAGGCGTGATCGCCTATCTCCACCGGCGCGTCATGTTCCAGCCCCGGATCGACGCAACGCCGCTCCGGCGGCCACGGCGCATGGAAATCCGAATCCACCACGATGCAGTTGGGCGCAAGCATGACCTGCCGCCCCAGCCTGATGCAGGTGGACCGCGCCGTCAGCGCCGCGCCGGTGAGCTGGCAGCCCTCCCCCAGCACGATCCGCGCGCCGGGCCCGAACGTCCGCAGACGGCACGGCGCCAGCACCGTAGCCGCCGTGGCCCGCCGCCACGAGGAAATGAAGCTGCACCCCGCGCCGATCTCGATGCTGCTGCCCGGCCAGCGCATGAGCCCCACCGGACCGTGCGCGCTCACGCCCGCCCCCGTGCGGACCCCGAGACAACGCGCCTTGCAGCGCAGCCGCAGCGTCCCCAGCAACCGGCCGCCATCCTGCATGATCCGCAGGCTCGCGTAACTGATGATATTGGCGGGCGTCAGCCCCCGCTCCCGGATCTTGCGCCAAAGGCTCATTCGGGCTCCTCTTTTGCTTGGGGGGAGGGGATGTTGGGCGAGGGGGAGAGGGGCCCCTTTTGAGACAGATTGTCAAACGAAAGTTGACACAAAGAAAACCCCGTCTTCCCCCATTTTTTCCACAGTTGTCCTGTAACCGAACTTCTTGCGCGGGCGGTGGTCTATGAAGGCCACCGCCCGCACTTGCCGTACCAAAATGGCGGTCTATCCGCTTGTAATTGAAAAATTCCTTATAAACGATGGATCGCCTGCGCCTACAATCCGGCGGGGCTGCCTATGGCGGGGAGCACGGCTTCGAGGGCGGCGCCGATGCGAAGCAGGGCGGCTTCGGAGAAGGGCAGGCCCATAAGCTGCATGCCGACGGGCAGACCGGAGTCCGCGCCGAGACCCACGGGCAGGGAGAGGCCCGGCAGGCCGGCGAGGTTGAGGGACAGGGTATAGGCGTCCATGAGATACATTTGCAGCGGGTCGTCGTTCTTGTGTCCGATCTTCCAGGCGGTCACCGGGGAGACGGGGCAGAAGAGGGCGTCGCACTGGCCGAGGGCGGCGTGGTATTCGTCGCGGATGAGGCGGCGGACCTGCGCGGCCTTGCGGTAGTAGGCGTCATAGTAGCCGGAGGAGAGCACATAGGTGCCCAGCATGATACGGCGTTTGACTTCCTGCCCGAAGCCTTCGCTGCGGGAGCGGAAGTAGAGTTCTTCCAGGTTCTCCACGTTTTCGGCACGGCGACCGTAGCGCACGCCGTCGAAGCGGGCGAGGTTGGACGAGGCCTCGGCCATGGCGATGATGTAGTAAGTGGCGATGGCCGCGTGGGTATGGGGCAGACTCACGTCCACGATGTCGGCCCCGGCGGCGCGGGCGGCCTCAATGGCCTTGTTGCAGGCCGTGCGGACTTCGGGGGCAAGGCCGTCGCCGTAGAATTCGCGGGGCAGGCCGAGGCGCACGCCGTCGAGGCTGGCGGCGCGCCGTCCGGTGCGGGCGGCATCCAGATAGTCGTCGAGAGGCGCGGGGGCGCAGGTGGTGTCGCGTTCATCGTAGCCGGCGATGACGGAGAGGACGCGGGCGCAGTCCTCCACGCTGCGGGCCAGGGGGCCGACCTGATCCAGAGAGGATCCGTAGGCGATGAGACCGTAGCGGGAGACGCGGCCGTAGGTGGGCTTGAGGCCCACGCAGCCGCAGAGGGCGGCGGGCTGGCGGATGGAACCGCCGGTATCCGAGCCGAGGGAGGCAAAGCACTGGCCGGCGGCCACGGAAGCGGCGGAGCCGCCGCTGGAGCCGCCGGGCACGCACTGGGGATCCCAGGGATTGCGGCTGGGCTTGCAGGCCGAGTTTTCCGTGCCGGAGCCCATAGCGAATTCATCCAGGTTGTTCTTGCCGAGGATGACGGCCCCGGCCTGCTTGAGGCGTTCCACCACAAAGGCGTCGTAGATGGGCATGAAGCCCTCGAGGATGCGGGAACCGGCGGTGGTGGGCATGCCCTTGGTGGAAAGGGCGTCCTTGACGGTGACGGGGATGCCCCAGAGGGGCTTGGACGTATCCGGCCCCTGAGCGTCCAGGGCGCGGGCGCTGGCCAGGGCGTTTTCGGCATCGACATGGAGCAGGGCGTCCACCACGGGTTCCGTGGCGGCGATGCGGTCAAGGCAGGCCTGGGTAGCCTGCTCGGCGGTCATGCGGCGGGTATGCAGGGCGTCCAGGGCGTCGCCCAGGCTGAGGGAGCAGAAATCGGTCATGGGGCTTCTCCGTTAGACGATGCGCGGCACCACAAAGTATTCCCCGTCGCCATGCGGGGCGTTGGCCAGGACGGCCTCCCGGCTGCGGACGTGCCGGGCCTCGTCTTCGCGGGGGATGCCCTCATGCTGCACAGGGCTGTACAGCGGCTCGACGCCGGTGGTGTCCACTTCGGCGAGCACATCCATGTAGGCCAGGATATCGCCGAACTGACGGGCGAAAAGGGCCTGCTCATCGGGGGAGACATACAGGCGCGACAGCGTGGCCATGTGGGCCACGTCAGCCTGCGAGATGGTTTTTTCGGACATGTGGTTTCCTTTGGGCTTGAAACGGTCGGACGCGGCGGGGCCGCGTCCGATGGAGGGGACTGATGTTACCTGGCCGATCCGGGCAGCCGTAATTTGTAGGAGGGCCGCGGCGTGGTGCCGATGGGCTGCTGTGCCGGCTGGATGATGGACTGGCCGCTGGCGTCCACCTGGACAGGCTGACCGGCCTGCGCGCCGGGCTGAACACCGGGCGCAAGGGGATTGCCCTGGGCGTCCACGCCGGGCAGTCCCTGCATGCGCAGGGCGGCGCGTTCAAGGACAGCCTGCCGGGTGGCCTTGTAGTCATCCAGCGAAAGCGGCTTCATGCCGTTGGCGGCGGGCTGGAAAAGATAGAGCTGCTGATGGGCTATGCCGTTGCCGTCCCATTTGATGGGGGCCATGCCCCAGACCATGCGCAGCCGGGCGCAGGCGGCGGTGACGTCCGGGCTTGGGGGGCGCTTGGCAAAGCCGAGCTGAACGGAAAAGCGGGCGAAGTCATAGCCCAGCGCGGTCCAGAAATCATGCCCGGCCCCTTGCAGGGCCTTGGGGGCGCGAGCCTGGTTCCAGGCGCCGGGGAAGACGGCAAGGGCGAAACGTTCCGTATCGACGATGCTCTTGCCGGAGAGGCCCTGTTCCCAGAGGGTGGTCCCCATGAGGACGAGCCTGTCCTCGCCATTATAGGCGAGGGCGGTGGTCAGCATGGGCATATTGCGCCAGGAATCCGGCAGGAAAAGGGCTTCGAAGGCGGTTTGCGGAATGGGGGTGGCGTTGCTGCCCGTCTGCTCCTGAGTCGGATTGATGAGCGGCGTGACGGCGTTGACCCAGGAATTGGGATTGCCGGCATCGTAGGAGGCCTTCTGGAGGCTGAGGCCGCGCTTGGCGAGCGTCCGCTCCATGAGGCCGGTCATGCGCAGGGCGAAGGCGTCGCTGGGATGGAAGGCCCCGAAGGTGGAGATGCCCATGCCGTCGATGGCAAAGGTCAGCAGGGCATCGATCTGGTCCTGAGGGCTGGGGAAGAATCGCCAGGCCTGGACGCCTTCCTCCCCGTCATCCAGCGAGGGCATGAAGGTGAAGAAGGCCCGTTTTTGCAGCGCGCCCGCCTGTCTGGCGTTGGCATAGACGGGGGCTTGCAGGGGGCCGCCCACCACGGCGCAGCTTTCGGGCAAAGCATCCAGCTTGACCAGCCAGTCGGCGGCGCTGGTATTGAGCTGCTCCAGGCGGGCATCGATGCCGTTGGTCTTCATCTCCTGCACCGCAACGGTCGCGCCGCGGCGGATCTTGTTGGCTATGCCCGCATAGGGGCCGCTCGACGGCAGGGCCAGGACGATGCAGGGGCCCTGCTTGACGGCGGGTTTGGGTTCTTCCCTGCCGCTCATGGAGGGAAATTTGCAGCCGCTCAGGGCAAGGCAGAGGAGGATGAGAAGTCCGGCGGAAAAAAGAGGACGCGGCAAAGTCATGGGTAGTTTCCCGGCGTTAGAAAAAGGAACGAAGCATGTCGCCCAGCGGGCATGCCCGCATGAGGCCAAGAGGGGCGGAATCCGTGGAGGATGCCGCCCTGTTTGTGTCAGCCAGATGCGCTATGGCCGATGGACCGGCCTGTCGGGACGCGAATCAGGACGTGCCGCCGGCGGCGGGCCGGGTTTGTGATCCGGCCGGAATGCGGGCCTGTTGTCCGGCGGCGGACGGTGCCCGGGCGGCGGGCGGTGCCGCGAATCATAGTCGTCATGGTAAGAGCCGTTGACGCAGGCTCCGGTCAGCAGAAACACCGACGCGAGCAGCGAGAAAAGCAGCAGTTTTTTCATGTTCCCTCCCGAGGGATAGCTGTTCCCGCCCAGAATAATACAGGCCGCGGCATGAGGCAAGCCTTGCCGCGCGGGCGGGCGGCGCGGGAGGGGAGAGAAAAGCTGGAGGCATGTGCGGAAAGCGCGGGAACCCAAAAAGGCGGGCCGAAGCCCGCCTTTGGCACAGACGCTGACGCTCGTGCGTCGGGAGGATTATTTCTTCACTTCCGTGTAGTCGGCATCCACGACATCGTCGCCGCCGTTGGCCGAACCGCCGGCATTACCGCCGCAGGAGCCGCCGGCGCAGCCGCCGTCGCCGCCGGGCTGCGCGCCGCCCTGCTGCTGGTAGAGCTGTTCGGCCAGCTTGTGAGAGGCCTTGGCCAGTTCTTCCGTGGCCGCCTTGATGGCCGCGGCGTCGTCGCCTTCCATGAGCTTGCGCAGGCTGGCGATCTTGCCTTCCAGATCGGCCTTGAGGGAGGCATCAGCCTTGTCGCCGAGGTCGTTGAGGCTCTTTTCCGTGCCGTAGATGAGGCTGTCGGCATGGTTGCGGGCTTCGATGACCTCCTGCTTCTTCTTGTCCTCGCTGGCGTGGGCTTCCGCTTCACGCACGAGGCGCTGGATGTCTTCTTCCGAGAGGCCGGAGGAGGACTGGATCTTGATGGACTGTTCCTTGCCAGTGCCCATATCCTTGGCCGACACGTTGACGATGCCGTTGGCGTCGATGTCGAAGCTGACTTCGATCTGCGGCACGCCACGCGGCGCCGGCGGGATGCCGGTCAGGTCGAAACGGGCCAGGGTCATATTGTCGGCGGCCATGGGCCGTTCGCCCTGGAGCACGTGGATGGACACCGAAGGCTGGTTGTCGGCGGCCGTGGTGAACACGTTGCTCTTGCGGGTCGGGATGGTCGTGTTGCGGTCGATGAGCTTGGTGAACACGCCGCCCATGGTCTCGATGCCAAGGGAGAGCGGGGTCACGTCGAGCAGCAGCACGTCCTTCACGTCGCCGGTCAGGATGCCGCCCTGGATGGCAGCGCCCATAGCCACCACTTCGTCCGGGTTCACGGAGCGGTTGGGATCCTTGCCGAAGAATTCGCCTACCACCTTCTGCACCAGCGGCATACGGGTCATGCCGCCCACGAGGATGACCTCATCGACCTGGCTGGCGGACAGGCCGGCGTCGGCCAGGGCCTTCTTGCAGGGCTCGATGGTGCGGTCCACAAGGTCGGAGACCATGGATTCCAGCTTGGCGCGGGAAAGCTTGATCAGCAGATGCTTGGGGCCGTTCTGGTCGGCAGTGATGAAGGGCAGGTTCACTTCCGCTTCCATGGAGGTGGACAGTTCCTTCTTGGCCTTTTCGGCGGATTCCTTCAGGCGCTGCAGGGCCATGCTGTCCTTGGAGAGGTCGATGCCGTTCTCCTTCTTGAATTCTTCCACCAGGAAATTGATGATGCGCTGGTCGAAGTCTTCGCCGCCGAGGAAGGTATCGCCGTTGGTGGCGCGCACTTCCACCACGTTGTCGCCCACTTCCAGGATGGAAATATCGAAGGTGCCGCCGCCAAGGTCGAACACAGCAATCTTTTCATTGGCTTTCTTGTCGAAGCCGTAGGCAAGGGAGGCGGCCGTGGGTTCGTTGATGATGCGCTTCACTTCCAGTCCGGCGATGCGGCCGGCGTCCTTGGTGGCCTGACGCTGGGCATCGTTGAAGTAGGCCGGCACCGTGATGACGGCTTCGCTCACCTTTTCGCCGAGGTAGGCTTCCGCGTCGGCCTTGAGCTTGGCCAGGATCATGGCCGAGATCTCAGGGGCCGTGTAGGTGCGGCCGTCCACTTCCACGCCGGCGTCGTCATTGGCGGCCTTGGTGATGGTGTAGGGGGAATGTTCCTTCCAGCGTTCCACTTCCGGCGAGGCGTACTTGCGGCCCATGAGGCGCTTGATGGCGAAGATGGTCCGTTTGGGGTTGGTGACGGACTGACGCTTGGCGATCTCGCCCACCAGCCGTTCCTTGTCGGTAAAGGCGACGACGGAAGGCGTGGTGCGACCGCCTTCAGGATTGGTGATGCACTTGGGGTCCTTGCCTTCCATGACGTAGACGCAGGAATTGGTGGTCCCAAGGTCGATACCGATAATCTTGGACATATCTGAATCCTCCCAGCGGAAAAAACTCGTAGCATGACCGGGGGCGAGGCCTCATCCGGGCGTGAGGCAAAGGTAAGTCCTTCCCGGCAATCGTCCAGAGGGAGGAGGAAAATTTTTTTTGAAAATTCCGTTCGTCCGTTGACCTTGCCGGAGGATGGGCGTAGTGAAATATTGAACAAAAACTCCGCGGCGTGCGGGGATGTTGCGTACCTGTTTTTATCCAAGGGAGGAGCTATGGATTTCAGCAGAAGGCAACTTATGATGGGGCTTGGCGGCCTGGCGGCCGGAACGGCGCTTTCGGGCATGGCGGCAACGGCCGTGGCGGCGTCGGAAAAGATGAAGCGCTTCGCGCAGACCGGCGGCGATTTCAGCTGGACGCCGCACAAGCTGGACCCCAGGGAATGTTCCGCCGTGGCCTATGAAGGTTACTGGTACAAGGGCTATGCCTGTGGTTACGGCTCCTTTTACAGCATCGTGGGCCTGCTGGCCGAAAAATACGGCGCGCCGTACAGCCAGTTCCCCTTCTCCATGCTGGAAGCCAACAAGGGCGGCATTTCCGACTGGGGCACCATCTGCGGCGCGCTCTATGGCGCCGCGGCGGCCTTTGCCCTGTTCTGGGGACGTGACGAGCGCACGCCCATGGTGAATGAGCTCTACCGCTGGTATGAGACCACCAAGCTGCCCATCTACCAGCCCGGCGACGCGGCCAAGGGAGTGAAGGGCGAGCTGCCGCAAAGCGCGTCACAGTCCGTGCTCTGCCACATCTCCGTGTCCAAGTGGTGTTATGCCAACAAGATCGAGGCCACCAGCAAGAAGCGCAACGAGCGTTGCGGGCGTCTCACGGCCGACGTGGCCGGCAAGGCCGCCGAGATCTTCAATGCCAAGATCGATCAGGGCAAGAATTTCAAGGGCGCTCTTGCCAAGCAGGAAGCCGTGGAAACCTGCGGGGCCTGTCACCAGACCAAGGGCAACGAGGCCAACTGGGCCAAGGGCGTTATGGACTGCACCCCCTGCCACAACGGCAGCGAGGCGCTGGCCAACAAGTTCAAGGATCATCCCTGAGCAGGCGGGACGGGCGTCGAACGCCCGCCAGCAGCATCTGTTACGGCGGCATCCGGGCAACCGGGGCCGCCGTGTTTTTTCCCGTCAGGTCCGCAGCGCATGCGGAGGCGGCCGGCTGGCGGATCCTCCCCGTACATGCCGGGCCGGGATGGAGCGGGGATACGCTCTGCCCGCCTTCGCGGGTCAGCGGTCCGCCCCTTTTGCCTGCTGCGTACGGGAGGGGCGGCGCACGACGGCGTTGTCGGGCGGCATGCCATGTATTTCGGCCCGGGGGAGGCGTCGCGGGGCGATCCTGGCCCCGTCGGCATCCTTGGGCCGGTTCCGGGCGTTGTCCGCCGCGCAATGAAAAACCGCCCCGAAGGGCGGTTTTACGGCGAAAAGGGCCGGATGCGGCGTCAGCGACGCAGGCTGGTGATCTCGGAGGCGGCTTCCTCGGCTTCCTTGCCCACCTGGGCACGGATGCCCTCCAGCACTCTCTGGATGGCGTGGGCCTGTTCGGCCAGCATGTTCACCGTGCCGCTGGCCGTCACCATGCTTTGCGAGATGGTCCCGCCAAGGACGTTGACTTCGGAGATGGCGCGGGCGATCTCTTCCGAGGCGGCGGACTGCTGGGTGGCCGCCGCGGCAATGGCCTGTACCTGCCGGCTGGAGTCTCCCGCCAGCGACTGGATCTGTTCCAGGGCCTGGCCGGAGGACTGGGCCATCTCCGCCACCTTTTCGATATCGCCCACCGCGGCTTCCACGGTGTCGGTGTTGCGGCGGGTCCCGGCCTGGACGGCGCTGATGGAGTCTTCCACTTCCTTGGTGGCGCTCATGGTCTTTTCCGCCAGCTTGCGCACTTCATCGGCCACCACGGCGAAGCCGCGCCCGGCTTCCCCGGCACGGGCGGCTTCGATGGCGGCATTGAGCGCCAGCAGGTTCGTCTGATCGGCGATGTCGCGGATGATGGTCAGCACGGCGCCGATGGCCCGGGCCTGTTCGTCCAGGTGCTCCATATCTTCCTTGATGCTCATGGAGCGCTGCTGCACGTTCTTCATGCCGCTGACGGTATTGCTCATAATGTCCATGCCGGTGTTGGCCTGCTTCTGCACGGAATCCGAGGCCTGGGCCGCGTCTTCGGCGTTCTTGGCCACTTCCAGTACGGTGGAATTCATTTCTTCCATGGCGGCGGACGTTTCCGCCAGACGCGCGGAGGCGTGCTCCGCATCCTGGCGCACCTTGCCGACCTCTTCGGAAAGCGAATCCGTCATGGCGTTAAGCTTTTCCACCACATCCTTGAGCTGCTCGACGGTATCCATGCGCGCCTTGCGGGAGGAGATGCCCGCCTCACGCTTGAGGCGCAGCTCTTCGGTCACGTCCTGGCTCAGCTCCACATGGCCGATGGTCTTTCCGGCGCGGTCCTTGAGGAATTCAAGACGAACGCGCATGGCATGGCCGTTGCTCAGAACATTGAGCAGCTCATGTTCGCCCTGGCGCAGGCGTTCGATGCCGCAATTGGGCGTATTGCAGGTGGAGCCGTTCTTGGCGGAACAATGCTGCCCCAGCACCTGCCGCATGTCCGTTTTCTGCATGGAGCGCAGGGCGGCCGTGTTGCAGAAGGTCCAGCGCATGTCCGTATCCGTGACGGAAATGCCGTAGGGGACGGTGTTGAGGATGCTTTCGTACCAGAAGGCCCGGTCTTCGCGGACCCTGATGTAATCGCGTATGTCGGCGATCAGCGGGTCTTCCGTACGGGGGGTCACATCCACCTCCCCGGGAGCTTCGGCAGCCTGACGGAGAAGCGCATGGGCCGCGGCAAGCGGGGCCAGCATCCTGTGGATGAGGAAGCAGCCTGCAAGGAACAGGACAAGGGCCGTGGCGATGCCCGCCAGGGGGGCGGCAACGGCCAGCGATATGCCCGCCGTCAGGGCAAGGGCAACAAAAAGCAGGACGATCAGCTTGATACTCAGGGCTTGCATGCTACGCCTCCGAAAGCCAGAGGTGAAAAAGGTCGATAAGTTTTATCGGCAGAAAACGCGGGCTATTTAGAGCGGAACGGCAACCATGTGATCTTTTTTGTAAACAAAAAACGCTTCTTATTATGAATAACGGCATACAAACGAAACCGGTACGGGGGACGCTCGCTGAGCCGCCGGAAAACCGGGACGCCAGCCTGTTGTCCACCCCTCGTGGCGAAGAGCCCCGGCAGGGGCAGCCGGCGTGCGGTCGGGCGCGGGCCAGCCCGCCGGAGGAAATCTCGGCGCTTCCTCCGGCGGACGGGCGGGTCAGAGATCCTGGCGATATTGCAGGGATTGCCGGAGCGTTTCCCTGTCCATGTACTTGACTTCCGCCCCCAGCGGTATGCCCTGGGCCAGGCGGGACACTTTGACGCCGGGAAAGCGCTGCCGCACCAGCGACTTGATGAAGGAGGCCGTGTTCTCGGCTTCCAGCGTCGCCCCCAGCGCCAGGATGAGCTCGGTGATCTCCCCTTCTTCCAGACGGCGGACGAGCCGCTCGAGATCGAGGCTTTCCGAGTCCACCTTTTCCAGCGGGGCCAGCAGGCCGCCGAGGATCATGTACTGCCCGTGGTAGAAGCCGCCTTCGTCAAGCGTCAGCATGCTGTCCCATTCGGTCACGAGGCAGAGCGTGTCCCGCTGGCGGGTGGCATCGTCGCAGACGGCACAGGGATCTGTGGCGGAGAGTCCGCCGCAGCGGGAGCAGAGGTGCAGCTTGTCGCGCAGGTCATGCACATTGCGCCCGAGGCGGCGGGTCTCGGCTTCCGGCCACTTGAGCAGCGTCATGGCCACCCGCATGGCGGATTTGGGACCAAGGCCGGGCAGGCGCGCGAGCTGTTCCACCAGTTCCCGCAGCGGTTCCGGTATGCGTGAGGACATGGGCTAGAAAACGCCAGGCAGCTTGATGCCGCCGGAGATGGCGCTCATTTCGCGTTCCAGCGTTTCCCGGGCGATGCGTCCGGCTTCGTTGACCGCGGCCAGGATGAGATCCTGGAGCATCTCCACGTCGCCGCCTTCCAGCGCCTTGGGATCGATGGCGATGCTGCGCAGTTCCTGCTTGCCGCTGACGACGGCCTTGACCATGCCGCCGCCGCTGCTGGCTTCATAGCTGCGCTCGGCCGCCTCCTGCTGGAGTTTGGCAAGTTTGTGCTGCATGACCTGCGCCTGGCGCAGGATGTCGTTCATGTTGCGCATGGGGTTCTCCTTATGCTTTGGTGCAATGTTGTATGGTTGCGTTGAGCAGCGAGAGGCAGTCCTGCATCTCCGGCCGCTGACGAAATTCCTCGATGAGTTCGGCCTCGCTGCGGGGCGGGCGGGGCGGGATCAGTTCCAGGGCGGGGCTGCCCGCGCCGTAGCTGGACAAGGCCGCCAGGATCTCCGCACGGTGTTTTTCCGCCTGGGTGAATATCTGCCCCGCGTCCGGGTAGAGGCGCAGACGCTCGGGCGTCCAGTCGGCCCGCATCTGGCGCAGCAGATGAGGCGGCGGGGACGGCCTGCCCGCGGTCTGTTCCGTACGGCAGTATTCGCAGAAGGCCGCCCAGTCGAGCGGGACCGTGGGGGCGGCGGTCGGCGCATCCGCCGTGCCCGTGCCGGCGGGAGAGGGCGGCGGGGCATCCTGCCGCTGCTGCGTCGTCGCGGGGACGGGCGGCGTCTCGTCGGCCGGGGGATGGGCGGAGCCTTCCGCCGGCATGGCCGCTGTTCCCGACCCGACCGAAGACGGGGCAGGGGCGGGGTCATCGCTTTCCGTGTCCTCATCGGCAGCGGGGGCGGCGTGCTCCGTCCGGGCGGCCCGGGCCGCGTTCATGCCCGTGCGGCGGGCGGGGGCGCTGTCGTCGGCATGCACGGCCGCCGCGGCCTGTGCCGCCGGCGTGGCCGCGACGGGAAGGGGCGGCATGCCCGCGGCGGCATTCATGGCGGCATCCGTGGCGGACGGGGCCGCAGACGTCCCCGGCAGATGGTCGAGCGGCAGCAGCTGGGGCAGCAGGGCCAGATTGAGCAGCAGCAGTTCCAGCGCCGCGGCCGGTTCGGGATTCTGCACGATGCCGCGCTGGGCGTCCAGCGTCATTTGCCAGGCGGCGTGGAGATGGGTTGGCGTGAAGCGGGGGGCGAGCGCCTGCCAGCAGGCGGCCTCGTCCCGGCTGAGCCCCAGATGGGGCAGCATGGCCGCTCCCGCCTGCCGCAGCAGGAAGAGCGTGCGCAGATGGCCGGACAGCTCCCGCACAAAGAAGCCGATGTCCACGCCCTGGGCGGCGATGCGGCGGGAGAGCTCGGCCACGGTCACGCAGTCCCGGCCGGCGAGCCCCTCGAACAGGCGGACGAAGAGCTCCTGCCCGGCCAGGCCCAGCACGTCGCGGGCCATGTCGGCCGTGAGTTTGTCGCCGCCAAGGGCCAGCGTCTGATCGAGCAGGGACATGCTGTCGCGCACGCTGCCCGCCGCCCGGCGGGCGATGAGACGCACGGCGGCCTCCTCGTAGGCAAGGCCTTCCTTGTCCAGCACGGCGCACAGATGGGCATGCAGCGCATCTTCGCTCAGGTGCCGGAAGACGAAGTGCTGGCAGCGGCTGACGATGGTTATGGGGAATTTGTGGACTTCCGTCGTCGCGAAAATGAAGACCACCCGGCTCGGCGGCTCCTCCAGCGTCTTGAGCAGCGCATTGAAGGCGTTGCGCGAGAGCATGTGGGCCTCATCGATGATGAAGACCTTGTAGCGGCCTTCCATAGGGGCATAGCCGATGGTCTCGCGCAGGGCGCGGGCGTCGTCCACGCTGTTGTTGGACGCGCCGTCGATCTCGGCCACGTCCACATGGCTGCCCTGGGTGATCTTGCGGCACTGGGGGCACTGGTTGCAGGGCTCGGGGCCGGGGGCGTGCTCGCAGTTGAGGGCCTTGGCGAAGATGCGGGCGATGGTCGTCTTGCCCACGCCGCGGGTGCCGCTGAGCAGATAGGCGGCCGCCACCTTGTCCTCGGCGGCGGCGCGGGACAGAACGGCCTTGACCGTATCCTGTCCGGCGACCTCGGCGAAGGTCTGGGGGCGGTAGCGTGCGGCGAGAGAGAGGTGCTTCATGCGGCAGGGAGAGGGCGCGTCCCGCGGGACGCGCCCGGACGAACAGGATCTAGATGGTGTAGCGGGTGCTCCAGCCGGAGTACTTGGGGTTCTCGCCCTTGACGATGGCAAAGAATTCCTTCTGCAGATGCTTGGTCACCGGGCCGGCCTTGCCCGCGCCGATGGTGCGGTGGTCCACCTCGCGGATGGGGGTCAGTTCGGCGGCCGTGCCGGTGAAGAAGGCCTCGTCGGCGATGTAGAGCTCGTCGCGGGTGAACTGCTGCTCTTCCACGCGGTAGCCGAGATCGCGGGCCAGCGTCATTACGGCGTCGCGGGTGATGCCGCCGAGGATGGACGTCCACGGGGTCGTCTTGATGATGCCGTCACGCACGATGAAGATGTTTTCCCCGCTGGCTTCGGAGACAAAGCCGTTGGTGTCCAGCATGACGGCTTCGTCATAGCCTTCTTCCTTGGCTTCCACCTTGGCCAGGATGGAGTTCACATAGTTGCCCGCGGCCTTGGCCTTGCTCATAAGGGTGTTGACGTGCATGCGGGCGAAGGAGCTCGTCTTGGCGCGGATGCCCATTTCCAGCGCTTCGGGACCGAGGTAGGCGCCCCAGGACCAGACGGCGATGATGGTGTGCACGGGATTGCTGCCGGGATAGACGCCCATGTCCCCTTCGCCCACGAAGGAGAGGGGGCGGATGTAGCCCTCGCGCAGCTTGTTGGCCTTGAGGGTCTCGACCACGCCTTCGGAGATCTGCTTGGCCGTATAGGGCAGTTCCAGACGAAGGATCTTGGCGGAGTTGACAAGACGGGTGCTGTGCTCGGCCAGACGGAAGACCGAGGAGGAACCGTCCGCACAGGCATAGGCGCGGATACCTTCAAAGACGGCGCTGCCGTAATGCAGCGCGTGGGTCAGCACATGCACCTGGGCCTGTTCCCACGGGACCATCTTGCCGTCAAACCAGATAAATTTCGTTTTCTCCATGATAGTATCCTTCTGTGCGGATGCGAGTTGTCGCGGTCTGGCCGCGCAAGGAAAAAAATTACTGAAAAGCGCCGCATATGGCAAGGGCTCCGCCCGGGGCCGCTTGCCAGCGCCGCCGCCGGACGCTACAAAAAGGAGGCGCGGCCGCGTGGCCGCGGCTGAAAGGGGGAGCTGGCATGACCGAATATGTACTGGGCATCGATGCCGGGGGAACGCATACCGACGCGGTCCTCTGCGGGCCGGAAGGCCTTGTGGCGTCGGCAAAGACCGTCACCCGCCATGACGACTTGCCGGCATCCGTGGCCGACGTGCTGCGGCGGCTGCGGGAACATCCGTCGGTGCGGGCCGGCATGTTCGAACGCATCGGCCGGGTGACCCTGGGGGCCACCCTGGCCGTCAACGCCATCGTGCAGGACAAGGCCGACAGGGTGGGGCTCGCCCTTTCCGCCGGGCCGGGGCTTGCGCCGGAACGCTTCGCGCTGGGCGGCCATGTCTGCGTGGTCCCCGGCGGGCTGGACCACCGGGGAACGGAGGTGACGCCCCTTGCGCCGGAGGCCCTTGTCCGTGCCGCCGCCCGCTGGAAGGAGGATGGCGTGCGGGCCGTGGCCTGCGTGGGCAAATTCTCGCCCCGCAACCCCGCGCACGAGAACGCCATGCGGGAGGTGGCCGCCCGTACCTGCGGCCTGCCCGTGACCTGCGGGCATGCTCTCTCCGGGCAGCTCAATTTTCCCCGCCGCATCGCCACCGCCTATTACAATGCGGCCGTGGCCCGTCTGCATGCCGCCTTTCTGGATGCCGTGGAGGGCGAGCTGGCCCGTGAGGGCATCAGCGCCCCCGTGCGCCTGCTCAAGGCCGACGGCGGGGCCGTCCCGGCGGCGCTTTCGCGCCGGGAGCCTGTGCAGTCCATCCTTTCCGGCCCGGCGGCCAGCGTTATGGGCGTCATGGCCCTTGCGCCCGTGGAGGAGGACGACTGCTCCCTGCTCATGGACATGGGCGGCACCACTACCGATCTGGCCGTCTTCGTGGACGGTTCGCCGGTGGTGGACAGGGACGGCATGCTGCTGGGCGGGCGGCGTACGCTGGTGCGGGCGCTGGCTTCGCTGTCCATCGGCGTGGGCGGGGATTCGCTCCTTAACCCCATGGAGGACGGCGTACGGGTGGGCCCGCTGCGCGAGGGGCCTGCCTGCGCCTTCGGCGGCACGCGGCCGACCCTGCTGGACGCGCTCAATGTGCTCGATGCCGAAACGCCGGACCTTCCGCTTTCCGGCGACGCGGCGGCCTCGCGCCGGGCGCTGGAAGCGCTGGCGGCGGCAAGCGCTCGTTCCTGCGCGACGCTCGCGCAACAGGCCGTGGCCGATGCCCTGCGGCGGATCGGCGAGGCGGCGGCAGCCCTGCTGCGCGCCTGCAATGAGCGGCCGGTCTATACGCTGGCGGCGCTCAAGGGCATGCGGACCCTGCGGCCACGGCGCGTCTGGCTGGTGGGCGGTCCGGCGGACCGTCTGCGGCAGCGGCTGGCGCGCTTCCTGGAGCTGCCGGTGGATTGCCCGCCCCATGCGGATGTGGCCAATGCCGTGGGGGCGGCGCTGACCCTGCCCACGGCGGCGCTGGAGATTTATGCCGATACCGGACGCGGTCTGCTGCGGGCCCCGGCGCTGGACCATGAGGAACGGCTGGCCGCCTCGGCCCGTCTGCCGCAGGTGGAGGCGCGGGCGCTGGAGCTTTTGCGCGGCCATCTGGCGGAAAACGGCGCGGCGGAGGCCGCGGACGGGACGGCCCGTCTGGAGGTGCTGGAGGCCGACTCCTTCGCCACGCTGGATGACGGCGGCTACGGCGCGCGGGACATGCGGGTGAGCTGTCAGGTCGTGCCGGGCATTGCCGGCCGGCTGAGGGGCACGGCGGGAGAGCGCGCGTGGAACTAGTGCTCTACGAGCCGGAGATACCCCCCAACACCGGCAATGTGGCCCGTCTGTGCGCGGCGACGGACACCCCGCTGCATCTCATCGAGCCGCTGGGCTTTCGTCTGGAGGACCGCTACCTGCGCCGGGCCGGGCTGGATTACTGGCCCAATGTGCGCCTTGCGGTCTGGCCGGACTGGGAGAGCTGGCTGGCGGCGGCGCGCGAGGTCCGCGGGGGGCGCGCCCCCCGCTGCGTCATGACCTCGGCCCGGGGCGGGACCCCGTTGCACCGCTTTGCCTTTGCGCCGGACGACTGTCTGGTCATGGGGCCGGAGACGCGCGGCCTGCCCGCCCATCTGCTGGCGCGGGGGGAGGCGGTGCGCATCCCCATGAGGCCCGGCGGCGTGCGCAGCCTCAATATGTCCACGGCGGCGGGCATCGTGCTTTATGCCGCGCTGGCCTCCTGCGGCGAGCTGGATGCGCCGGGCTGGTGCTAGCGCCGGCACGTTGCGGCGAGGTCCGGGAAGACGTTTTCACGACGCAGGGGGGGCGGCGATGCTGGCGATCATGGCGGTCTGTTTTCTGGTGGGGTTTCTGGGTGCCGTTACCGGCGTGGGCGGCGTGCTCATCCCGCCTGTGCTCATGTTCGCGGGCGGGATGGAGACCCATGTGGCCATGGGCACGGCGCTGGCATCCTTCCTTCCCCTGAGCCTGTTCTCGGCCTTCATCTATGCGCGCATGGGCTGGTACAGGCCCGGCAAGGCGCTGATCTTCCTGCTGGGGGGCATCGTCGGAGGGATAGCCGGGGGCAGGCTGAATGCCTATGTGCCCGGGCCGCCGCTGGTCTGTCTGCTGGCCTGCATCATCATCTTTGCGGGAGGGGCGGCCCTGCGGCCGAGCCGGCAGGGACAGGGAAGCGCGTTCTGGCTGTCGGGCCGGGGGCTGTTCTGCATCGGGGTGGCGACCGGGCTCACGGCCGGCCTGACCGGGGCGGGCGGACCGGTACTCTCCATCCCCTGGATGGTGGCCGTGGGCTATACGCCCTTCTTTGCCGTGGGCGCGTCCATGTTCATGCAGCTGGGCACCATCCTTTCCGGCAGCTGGGGCAATGCCTGCTCCGGCTTCATCGACTGGCATATCCTGCCGTGGATCATGCTCATGGAGATGGCCGGCTGTCTTGTGGGCCTTCAGGTGGCCAGACGCATCTCTTCCGAGCTGGCCAAAAAGGCCATCGGTGTGCTTTGCACGGGGCTGGGCGCGTTCCTCCTCGTGCGTCAGATACTGGAGCTTTAGATGAACATCGCCTCCCTCTTCATCCGTCGTCCGGTGGCCACGGTGCTCGTCATGCTGGGCCTGCTCTTTTTCGGCGCGGCGGGCTATGTCAACCTGCCGGTGAACCAGCTGCCCAACGTGGACTTCCCCACCATCCAGGTATCCGCCGATCTCTCCGGCGCGGACCCGGAGACCATGGCCGCCTCGGTGGCTACGCCGCTGGAGAAGGAGTTCTTCACCATTGCGGGCATCGACTCCATCACCTCGGTCAATGCCACGGGCCGCACGCGCATCACCATCCAGTTCGCGCTGGACAGGGACATCGACGCCGCGGCCCTGGACGTGCAGGCGGCCATAGGCCTTGCCCGGCGCAGGCTGCCTACCAACATGACCAATGACCCCAGCTTCCGCAAGGTCAATCCCGCCGACCTGCCCATCCTGTATCTGCGCGTCAGCTCGCCGACCCTGCCGCTCTATCAGCTCAACGAGTACGCCGATACGCTCATCGCCCAGCGGCTTTCCATGGTCAAGGGCGTAGCGCAGGTGGTCATTTACGGACAGAAGAAATACGCCGTGCGCGTGCAGCTCGACCCGGACGCCCTGGCCACGCGCGGTCTGGGCATCGACGAGGTGTCCGAGGCCATCATGGCCGCCAACAGCAAACTGCCCACAGGCTCGCTGGACGGCGCGCGGCGTTCGCAGTCCATCAAGGCCTCCGGTCAGCTGGAAGATGCGCGGGCCTTCCGGGACGTCATCGTGGCCTACCGGGACGGCGCGCCCGTGCGCCTGCGCGACATCGGCCGGGTCATCGACAGTGTGGAGCAGGACAAGCAGCTCGCCTGGAGCAATGACGGCGCGCCCTGCATCACCCTGGCCGTGGAGCGGCAGCCCGGGGCCAACACCGTGGAAGTGGTGGACGCCATCCGCGCGCTTTTGCCCGAACTGCAGCGGCAGGTCCCCCCCTCGGTGGGGGTGAACATCTTTTATGACCGCTCCGAGACCATCCGCGAATCCGTGGCCGAGGTGAAGTTCACCCTCGTGCTGACGGTCTTCCTCGTGGTGCTGGTCATCTTCCTTTTCCTGCGCAACCTGCCGGCCACCATCATCCCCAGTCTGGCCCTGCCCATGTCCGTGGTGTCCACCTTTGCGGTCATGTACGGCATGGACTTCAGTCTGGACAATCTCTCGCTCATGGCGCTCACCCTGGCCGTGGGCTTCGTGGTGGACGACGCCATCGTCATGCTGGAAAACATCGTCCGTCATCAGGAGATGGGCAAGGATCCCCTCACCGCGGCCCATGACGGCTCGCGCGAGATCGGCTTCACCATCATGTCCATGACCATCTCGCTGGCCGCCGTCTTCATCCCCGTGCTCTTCATGGGCGGCGTGGTGGGGCGGCTCTTCTACGAGTTCGCGGTGGTCATCATCACGGCCATCCTCTTTTCCGGCGTCATCTCGCTGTCCCTCACGCCCATGCTCTGCGCCTACTTCCTGCGCGCGCAACCGCAGCACCGCGCCGGCTACGAAGGCATGTACGGCAGGATGGAACGGGCCTTCGACTGGCTGGCGAACAAGTACGCCGCCTCGCTGGACGTGGTGCTGCGCCATCGGCGGCTGACCCTGCTTGCCTCCGTGCTGCTCCTGCTGGCCACGGCCTGGCTGGGCATGGTGATCCCCAAGGGCTTCCTGCCCACCGAGGACATGGGCTTTATGAGCGCCACCACCGAGGCCGAACAGGGCATCTCCTTCCAGGGCATGGTGGAAGCACAGCATTCGCTCGACGATCTGTTGCGTAACGACCCGGAGGTCGAGAGCTTCAACTCCGTGGTGGGCATCGTGGGCAGCAGCCAGAGCATGAGCAACGGCAATCTTATGATCCGCCTCAAGCCCTACAACGAGCGCGAAGGCATCAACGAGGTGGCCGAGCGCCTGCGCCGCAAGCTCAATACATCGCCCGCCCTGCGGGTCTTCCTGCGGGTGCCGCCGTCCATCAACATCGGCGGCCGTTCGTCCAAGTCGCTGTACCAGTACACCCTCTCCGGCCCCAACATGGACGAACTCTTCGACTGCGCGCAAAAGGTGGAACAGGCCCTGCGCCTCGTGCCGGAGATACAGGACGTGAACAGCGACCTGCAACTGCGCAATCCCGAGCTGCGGGTGCAGATCGACCGCAACCGGGCCGCCGCGCTGGGCGTGAGCGCCAGTCAGATCGAACTGGCCCTGCAATCAGCCTTCGGCTCGCGGGAGATCTCCACCATCTACGCGCCAAGCAACGACTACACGGTCTTTGTGGAGCTGCTCAAGTCCTTTCAGCAGTCATCGGAAGCGCTTTCGCGCCTCTATGTGCGCTCCAGCCAGGGAGACCTCGTGCCACTTTCCACCGTGGCGAGCATGAAGCCCGGGGTCGGGCCCATCTCCGTCAGTCATTCCGGGCAGTTTCCGGCCGTGACCATCTCCTACAACCTGCGGCCGGGCGTGGCCCTCAGCGAAGGCGTGGCCGCCGTGGAGCGCGCCGCCCTGCCGCTGCTGCCGGACTCGGTCAGCGCTGAATCGCAGGGCACGGCCCAGGCCTTCCAGGATTCGCTCTCCGGCATGGGCTGGCTGCTCCTGCTGGCCATCGTGGTCATCTACCTTGTGCTGGGCATCCTCTATGAAAGCTTCATCCATCCGCTGACCATCCTCTCCGGTCTGCCCTCGGCGGGCTTCGGCGCGCTGCTCACCCTCTGGATATTCGGGCAGCCTCTGGACCTCTACGGCTTCGTGGGCGTCATCATGCTGCTGGGCATCGTCAAGAAAAACGCCATTATGATGCTGGATTTCGCGCTGGAGGCCCAGCGTCACGATCCGAACTGCACCCCGCTTCAGGCCATCACCCAGGGCTGCCATGTGCGCTTCCGGCCTATTATGATGACGACAATGGCCGCCCTCATGGGCGCTGTGCCGCTGGCCATCGGCATGGGCATGGGCGCCGACGCCCGCCGCCCCCTCGGTCTCGCCGTGGTGGGCGGGCTCTGCTTCTCCCAGCTCGTGACGCTCTACATCACTCCCGTGTACTACTATTACATGGAAAAGTTCTCGCAATGGCTGGGACGCCGCTACGGCGGCCGCTTCCACCAGCAGCCGCAGGAGGCCCCCCATGCCTGAGTGCCGCCGCTGCGGGCAGTGCTGCCGCCTTGGCGGCCCCACCCTCATGCGCGGCGATGCGGACAGGCTGCTGGACGGGAGCCTGCCCCTGTCCGCCCTTGTCTGCCTGCGGCGTGGCGAATGGGCCCGGCATGACGGCAGCCGGGGCACGACCGCCGACGCTGCGCCGTGCGACGGCAACCTGGCGCCGCTGGCCCGCGAGCTGCTCAAGATCGCCGGTGCGGGCGTCGGCCCCCATCCCTGGCAATGCCCCTACCTGCGGGAGACCGCGGGACAGGCCGCCTGCGCCATCCACGAGAGCCGTCCCCTGCAATGCCGCGCGCTCTTCTGCGAGGCCCCGCAGGCCGTGGAGGAACTGCTGGCGACAGGCGAGCTCCTTTCACGGGCGGAACTCCTTGCCCGACTGGCTCCCGTCGAACCCCGCGCCCCCCTCTGGCAGGAGCTGGCCGAAGCCCACGAGGAAGCCTGCCCGGCAGGCGGCTATTTCCGCCTCTGGCAGGACCTGGCGACAACGCCGGACGTGGCGGCCGTCCGCCGGGAACTTGCCGAGCTGGAACGCTACGACACCGCCTTCCGCCAGCTCTGCGTGGAACGCGGCGCCCTGGAGCCGGCCCTGTTGCCGCTGGTGCTGGGTCGCCCCCTGCGCGACCTGTCTCGTCCCGGCGTATGACGGGGAGATTTTGAGGCGGGGGGGGAGGAGGGCGCCGCAGGGGGGGGGGAAGGATAAGCAGACA